>DATLZP010000332.1:0-8396 GCA_035573935.1 Actinomycetota bacterium | reverse complement strand
AGCCGCTCGATCCGCGCCAGGAGGGCCTGGGGCTTCGGGTCGGCCTCCGGGATCGCCGCCCGGAGCAGGGCGAGCTCGAGCGAGAGCCGGGGGGAGGTGGTCCAGCGCATGTCGTTCTGAGCCTGGAGGAGGAGGTCGAGGATCCGCGAGAGCTCGGGGGGCGAGAACTTCGCCGCCTGGGCCCGGAGGAGCTCGTACTCCTCGGGCGTGGCGTCGAGGAGATCGGCCTGGCCCGGGGCCGTCCTCGCCAGGAGCAGGTCGCGGAAGTGGGCTAGGAGCTCGGTGGTGGCGTGCCGGAGGTCCTGTCCCTCCTCGACCAGCCGATGCACGACGGCGAACGCTCCCTCCGCGTCCCCCACGGCGACCGCATCGGCCAGCTCGTGGCGGATCTCCGTCCGGGGCGCCCCGAGGAGGGCCTCCACGGCCCGGGCGTCCACGCCCCCGCCGGCCAGGACGCTCGCCTGTTCCAGGAGCGACAGCGCGTCGCGCACCGACCCCTCGGCCTGACGGGCGATCAGGCGGGCCGCCTCGGGCTCGAGCGCCAACCCCTCCCGCTCGGCCACCGCGCGGAGGTGCCCGGCGAGCGGCTCCACCCCCACCCGGCGGAAGTCGAAGCGCTGGCAGCGCCCGACGATCGTGGGGGGCATCTTGTGGGGCTCGGTCGTGGCCAGGACGAACCGGACCCCCGGCGGGGGCTCCTCGAAGACCTTGAGCAGCGCGTCGAACGCCTCCCGGGAGAGCCGCTGCGCCTCGTCGATGATGTAGACCTTCTCCCGGCCCATCGCCGGGGCCGTGGGAGCCCGCTCCCGCAGCTCCCGGGCGTCGTCCACGCCGCCGTGGGAGGCGGCGTCGATCTCCACCACGTCGAGGTGCTGCCCCTCCCGGATCGCGATGCACTGCTCGCAGGCGTCGCAGGGCTCGGGCGTCGGGCCCCGCTCGCAGTTCACCATCTTGGCCAGGATCCGGGCGGTGGAGGTCTTCCCGGTCCCCCGGGGCCCGCAGAACAGGAAGGCGTGGGCGAGCTTCCCCTCCCGCACCGCGCCGGTGAGGGCCCGGACCACGTGGTCCTGGCCCACCACCTCGGCCGGGGACCGGGGTCGGTACCTCCGGTACAGCGCCTGGTGCTGCCGGTCCTCCGCCACGCCCCTCCCGCGCCTCACGCCGCCCCGGCCAGGTGCCGGACGTTCGAAGGTGACCGTGCACCCGCCGTTGACCACGGAGGACTCGGGCGCATCACCGGCCGGTAGCTCCGGCCGGGCTGCCCTGCGGCACCCGCCGGCGCCCGCTTACCGCTGCTTCCTTCCGGACCTGACGGGGTTCGCGGGTTGGCGTCGCGCAGGACCCGACCATCATCGCTCCGTGCCGGGAGCGGCCACGGACCCTCCGGGCCGCGGGCGGGGATTCAGCCCCGCTAGAGCGGATCGCGGGTACAGGGCACCGCTAGCTCCCCGCCTAGCACGGTCACCTGGGCCGAGTATACGCGTCCCGACCGACGCCCCCCGGCCCGCTCCCGGCCTCCCCCCGGCCCTCCGCCTTCCGGTCGTCCCCGTTCGCCTCCGGGCCGGTCGGGGGGGACGCCTCCAGCAGGGCGAACGAGCCGATCGGCTCCCGGGGATGCCCCCGGAGGAGGCGGGGGAGGGAGCGCACGGCGTGCGCCAGGCGGAGGCCGGCCCGGGGCATCAGCCGCCCCACCAGGAACGCGGCCGGCCGGTACGCCGCCCGGTACACGACACGCCGCCAGACGACGCCGGCCGCCGCCGCGGCCGCGGCATGGGCTCGCCGGAAGGCGTAGATCCGCAGGCCGTTCCACCACCTCCCACCGGAGGGCGACCCCGGCAGGTCGGCCAGGAGCTCGTAGCCGGGGTGCTCCCGCACGTAGCGGTCGGTGGCTCGGGCCACCACCCGGGAGGCGGTGTCGTCGATCACCACCAGGGCCTCGTCGGCGAGGTGCGGCTCGGCCACACCGAGCGCCAGGTACTGGCCGAGCGAGCTGTGATCCGCGTCGTAGAAGTAGACCCCGATGGGCTCGGGGATCGGACCCCGGCCCAGGAGGTCCACGAAGTCGCCCTCCAGGAGCCGCAGCCGGCCATCCCCCACCCACGCCTCGACGTTCCGCCGGAGCTCCTCCCGGGCCTCCCGACCCCGTACCCCGTAGCCGTCGAAGCTCTCGATCGCATAGAAGGGCGCCTCGGCGTTCCCCAGCATGGCGGCGATGATCGACAGGCCCTTCCACGAGCCCACCTCGACGTAGGCCTCCCCCGGCGCCAGGTGCGCCGCGGCCAGCCGGAGCAGCCCGAGCTTGCCCCGGCTGGAGAGCCCCGGCACCTCCGCGAGGAGCCGCTCCAGGGTCCCGTCGGGGTCCCAGGACCCTTCGTCCGATCGGACGAACGAATCGAGCGCCGCGCGGAAGGCCGTCGTGTCCATGAGCCGTGCTCCTTTCCCTCGCCCCGGGTCCGGAGGCGCCCCCCGGGGCCTCCCCCGTATCCCTTTCCCTCTCCGGGCGGTGGGATGATGGCCCGGAACGGCCGTCCGCGCCATCCGGGGATCCCCCGGGAGCACCCCGAGGGCCGCTCCGGGCAGCGATCCGCCGCGGCCGTCGCCCCGACGGGGAGGCGCGGTAGCCTGCCCCGATGCCCCTCCCCGCCGGCTACCGCTCGCGTCCCCCCCGCCGGACGCCGCCCGCGTCCACCGGCTGATCGCGCTCTGCGACGCCGCGGATCACGGCGACGTGCTCGTGGATCGGGAGGAGATCGAGGCCGAGTGGCGGACCCCGAGCTTCGACCTCCGCCGGGACGGCCTCTCCACGCATTCGCGGTCCGGTGCGGTGGACCTCTCCCTCCGGGCGGGGATGCGGATCGAGCGGGGGTACGTGCGCTACGAGAAGGAGCTCATCCCTCGAGCTCCCGGAGCGTCACCGGCACCGTGAGGACCCGGCCGTCCCGGAAGATCCGGACCGGCACCGTCCTCCCGATCCGCTCCCCGACCATCAGGGCCTGGAGGTCGCCGACGTCCTCCACCGGCTGCCCGTCCACGTCCAGGACGAGGTCCTCCGGCCGGAGCCCGGCCCGCGAGGCCGGGCTGCCCTCGACCACCTGGACCACCTCCACCGCCCGACGCCTCCCCGTCTCCCGGGCCGCGGTGGGAGGCAGGGGCCGCGCCCCGCCGGCGATCCCGAGGTAGGCCCGGCGGAACCGCCCCTCGCTCATCAGGGCGCCGACGATCCGGCGGGTGGTGGCGTCGATGGGCACGGCCAGGCCCAGGCCGATGCCGGCCACTGCCGTGTTGATCCCCACCACGCGCCCCGCCGAGTCGGCCAGGGCGCCCCCCGAGTTCCCGGGGTTGAGCGCGGCGTCGGTCTGGATCACGTTCTCCACGACCCTCGTCGTGCGCCGGTCCCGGGTGGGCAGGGACCGCCCCAGGGCGCTCACCACCCCCGCCGTGACGGACCCGGCGAACCCGAGCGGGTTCCCCACCGCCACCACGAGCTGTCCCACCCGGAGCCCGGCCGCGTCGCCGAGCTCCGCCGGGGGGACCTCCGCGCCCACCCGGATCACCGCGAGGTCCGAGAGGGGGTCCGTCCCCATCACGCGGAACTCGAGCTCGCGACCGTCCACGAAGCCCGCCGTCCCCCCCTCGGCCTCGCCCACGACGTGGGCCGAGGTGAGCAGGAACCCGTCGGGCGTGATGACGACGGCCGACCCCGCGCCGGCCATCCGCCGCCCCCCCGGCACGCGGCGCATCACGCGGAGGCTGGCCACCGAGGGGATCAGCCGCTCGGCGACCGCCGTGACGGTGCGGGAGTACGCGTCCAGCGCCTCGGCCTCCCCGGCCGGGACGGGGGTGAGGACCTCCATGTGGATCACCTTCCTCGTCGTTCCCTATCCGAGATGATTACACGCTTACAAGGGAACGACGACCGCCGCGGTGGCCGAGGGATTCGAACCCTCGAGGGGGTCGCCCCCCTACACGCTCTCCAGGCGTGCCCCTTCGTCCGCTCGGGCAGGCCACCGCGGGTAGTCTACGGGAGCCCCCCAGCCGGCCCTGCGGGGGAGCGTCGTGGTGCCGCGGCGGAGGCGGCGTGATTCGAACACGCGAGGGGCGGGTTAGGCCCCTAACCGCTTTCGAGGCGGTCCCGTTCGTCCACTCCGGCACGCCTCCGGGCCGAGTGTAGCAACCGCCCTCGGCGGCCCATCCGCCCGCTCACCGCCGGCCCCGGAAGAACGACCGGAGGAGCTCGCCGGCCTCCTCGGCCAGCACGCCCGAGGTCACCTCCACCCGGTGGTTCAGCCGGGGATCGCGGACCAGGTCGCCCAGGGAGCCACAGAACCCGGCCTTCGGGTCGGCCGCACCGAACACCAGCCGGTCCACCCGGGCCAGCACCAGGGCGCCGGCGCACATCGCGCAGGGCTCGAGCGTCACGTAGAGCGTGCAGCCGTCGAGCCGCCACCTGCCGACCCGGGCCGCCGCCTCCCTGAGGACCAGGACCTCGGCGTGGGCCGTCGGATCCCCTCGCCGCTCGCGCTCGTTCCCCGCCGTCGCCAGGACCTCGTCGCCCCGGGCCACGACCGCTCCGATCGGAACGTCGCCCCACGTCGGGCAGCGCCGGGCCGCGTCCAACGCCCGCCGCATGAGGTCGCGGTCGAGGACGTCCACGCCACGAGGGTACGCCGGGGGGAGCGGGCTCAGCGGATCAGCCGGATCGCCGTGACGTTGAAGTTGTCGCCGGATCCCTCCGGCGCCATGGCCTCGGTGAAGTAGTCGACCCATCGGACCTTCAGGCACCAGGCGTTCGGATCCCTGGGCATCCCGCAGGTCACCTCGCCGCCCTGGTTCCCACGCTGGACGGAGACGATCTCGAGCTTGGCGAAGCCCACGATGTCGAACTTGTCGACGGGGCCGTTCGACCCGTAGCTGGAGGAGCCGGAGGCGCACGGCGGCGGGCAGGGCTCCCCCGCCTTGTTCACCTGCCCGTGGGGGTAGGGGGTGGCCGGGTCGTTCGCCGCCGGGTCGGCCGGCGGGTCGAGCTGTTCGAGCCGGACGTCGGTGTAGCCGAACGGGCCGCCCTCCGGGATGTAGGCCGAGTAGCTCGACCAATCCGCCACCGGGACCCCGGGATCCGAGACCGGGAAGAGCCGGACCGTGTTGACCTGCGCCGCCAGCGCCTGGAAGGCGGGGGGGCTGGCCCCGGTATCCACGCAGACGTACGTGGGCGCGGGGAACTCCAGGGTCAGCCCGGAGGCCCCCTCCTCGATCCACCGCAGCGTCTCGTCGGTGTTCGCCGGCACGCAGCCGCCGTGGTCGGCCGGCACGTTCCATCCCCACCGGTCGCTCTCCGCCGTGTTCAGGTTGAGCATCGCCCACTGGGAGCTCCCGTAGCCCTCCTTGTTGTCCATCCAGAACGTGCAGGTCTCCCCGGTCCGCACCTCGTCGGGGAACTCGGTCGACGTGAACACGGCGTCGGTGAACCCGCAGTTCAGGAGCTGGCCCTCGGAGAGCATGAACGGCACGAAGTCGCCCCCGCTCACCCCGCCCCAGAAGGCCACGGCCTCCGCCACGACCGGGGCCGACCGCCCGGTCCCCAGCACGGGGCCGAAGAACAGGGACTGCGTCGCCTCCACGCGGACCGTGACCCGCCCCGCGGCGTGGTTGCAGCTGGGCTCGTAGATCGGGTAGCCGGTCGGGATCGAGGCCGTGGAGCCGCCGTTGGCCTCCGTGTAGGAGACAGCCTGGGCCGTGGCCAGTGCCTCCCCCTCCTTCCGGCCGCAGGACTGCGCGGCGGCCAGGGCCGCGGCATCGGCGGCCGTGACGAGCTGGCGGCGCCGGGTGAGCAACGCCCCCACGTCGACCGTGAGCGTCACCATCCCCAGCAGGGCGACGAGGAGGAGCGTGACGATCACGAGGACCGCCCCCTCCTCGCTCCGGCGTCTCCGAACGTCGTGGTCCGACATGTGGGTCCGTCGGGGGGGATCGGTCGTTCCCCCGTACGGGGGATGGTAGGGAGGGCCTCCCCATCGGCGCATCGACCGGAGGACCTAGACCGAAGGTCGGAGCCGGGACGACGACGTCAGTCCCTGCCCAGCTCACGGAGGCGCTCGTCCGAGATGCCGAAGAAGTGAGCCACCTCGTGGACCACGGTGTCGGCCACGATCCGCTTCAGGTCCTCCTCGTCCTCCGCCTCCGCCTCGATCGTCCGGCGGAACAGCACGATCCGGTCGGGGAGGACGCCCGCGTAGTCCATCCCCCGCTCGGTGAGGGGGATCCCCTCGTAGATCCCGAGGAGATCGGGGTCGTCGTCCGGCGGCTCCTCCTCCACGACGACGTCCACGTTCTCCAGCCGCTCCAGGACCCAGGCCGGGAGGTCGTCGATCGCCTCGGCCACCAGCCGCTCGAACCGCCGTCGGGACCCCACGCCGGACCGAGCCTAGCCATCGCCGCGTGCACGGCGCCAGGGCCCCTGCCGTAGCCTGTACGCCGTGGCCGGCGGGCTGCTGACGGACCTGTACGAGCTGAACATGGCGGCGAGCTACCTGCGCCGCGGCATGGTCGAGCCCGCCACGTTCAGCCTCTTCGTCCGCGACCTGCCGCCCTCCCGCGGCTTCCTCGTGGCGGCCGGCCTGGAGCCCTGCCTGGCGTTCCTGGAGGGCTTCGGCTTCGAGGAGGACGACCTCCGCTACCTCTCCGAGACCCTGGGGTACGACGACGCGACGATCGAGGCGTTCCGGGACCTGCGGTTCGACGGCGAGGTCTGGGCGGTCCCGGAGGGTCGGGTGGTCTTCGCCAACGAGCCCCTGCTGGAGGTGACGGCCCCCATCCCGGTCGCCCAGCTCGTCGAGACGTACCTGCTCAACCAGGTCACGTTCCAGACCACGATCGCGTCGAAGGCGGCGCGGTGCCGGCTCGCCGCGCGGGGCGCCGACCTCGTGGACTTCGCGTTCCGACGGACCCAGGGGGTGGCGGCGGCGATGGCCGTGGCCCGGACCACCGCGATCGTGGGCTTCGCCGCCACGAGCAACGTGGAGGCCGCCCGGCGGTACGGGCTCCGGGCGACCGGCACGATGGCCCACTCCTTCGTGGAGGCCTTCCCCACCGAGGAGGACGCCTTCCGGGCCTTCGCTCGTGACTTCCCGGACCGGGTGACGTTCCTGGTCGACACCTACGACACGCTGAACGGCGTCCGGACGGCCATCCGGGTGATCCGGGAGCTGGGGCTCTCGGACCGCCTGGGGATCCGCCTGGACAGCGGGGACCTGCTCTCGCTGTCGCGCGCGGCCCGGGAGCTCCTCGACGAGGCCGGCCTGTCCTCCGTGCGGATCCTGGCGAGCGGGGGGCTGGACGAGGAGGAGATCGAGGCGCTGACCCGGGCCGGGGCCCCGATCGACGGGTACGGGGTGGGGACCCGGATGGGGGTCTCGGCCGACGTCCCCTACCTGGACTCCGTCTACAAGCTCGTCGAGTACGCGGGGCGGCCGGTGGTGAAGCTCTCCACGGCGAAGGTCACGCTCCCCGGCCGCAAGCAGGTGCACCGCGGGCCCGAGGGGGACACGGTGGCCCTCCGCGAGGAGGACCCTCCCCCCGGCGCCGAGCCCCTCCTGGTCCCGGTGATGCGGGACGGCCGGCGGCTCGGACCCCCGGCCACCCTGGCCGAATCCCGGGCCCGCTTCGAGGCCGACCTGGAGCGTCTCCCGGAGGAGGCCAGGCGGATCCGGGACCCGGTGGCCCCGCGGCCCGCGATCTCGGCGGCCCTCCGCGAGCTCGCCGAGCGGGCCACGGACGACGCGCGCCGCCGAGCCGGCGTGGCCTCCCCCGGCTGAGCCTCAGCGGACCTCCACGTCGGTCCCGTCCACGTCGAGCTCGAGGTCGACGCGCCGGGAGGCGTGCTCGTAGTCGGGCGACTCGTGGCGATCGTCCCTCGCCCGGAACCGCACCGGATCGACGCGGACCTGCCCCGGTCGGCCGCGGAGGGTGATCCTGGCGGCCACGCGGTCCGGGACCCGGACCCGGAGCACCCCGGCCCGGGCCTCCACGCGGGCGTGGGTGTCGCCGGCTCCCGGCAGCCGCAGATCCACGTCGCTCCCCCTGGCCCGGAGCGCCAGGTCCGTCGCTCGGCAGTCCGAAAGGTCGAGCTCGCCCCGGGAGCTGTCGAGTTCGAGCTCCACGGCGAGGGCGGTCCGCCGGCCGAGGGCCACGGTCCAGTCGAGCGCCCGCCCCCGTCCCACGGCCCGCCGCGGGGGGGCCAGTCGGACCTCGACCCGACCGGCCTCCCGCCGTACGTCCCGCGTCACGCCGCCCCCGAACGCCCCCTCCACGAGCACGCCCGGCTGGTGCGAGGCCGTGAGGACGAGCCGCCCGGGGCCGTGCCGGACGGCGACCCGCCCCGAGGCCGCGCCGTCCAGGGG
>DATLZP010000331.1:0-5244 GCA_035573935.1 Actinomycetota bacterium | reverse complement strand
GCCCGGGGGGCCGGGCCGCTCGAACGGCCCGGGTCGCTCCTGCGGCTGGGGGCCAAGGCCGTGCACGTCCGGGGGGCCGGCCGCCGGGTGCGCCGCTACGCGTCGATGCTCGAGGCCGCCCGGCGGGAGGCGGCCGCGCTGCACGAGCGGGCCGCCGAGGCGGCGAAGGGGGCCGAGGTGGCCCGGGAGAAGCTCCACCAGGTCCGCCGGATCGAGGTGGAGGCCCGCCGGGCCCTGGCCTCAGCGCAGCGGCGGTACGCCGAGGCGGTGGGAACGTCCACCCGCCTGCGGATGCTCCACCCCGAGCACGGTGACCCGGAGGCGCCGGTGTTCCGGTACGTCGTCCTCTGTCGGGAGCAGCGCATCCTGGGGACGCTGTCGTTCGAGGAATGGGCCAAACGGGCCTCGGGGCACGGCAGGGCGCCCCGGTTCATCCTGGAGATCGAGGGCGAGGCGATCTGGCTGTTCGACGGGGACTGGATCGTGGCGGATCCCGCCCTCTCGCTGGACGACCTCTCCGCGGTGATCGGGCCGGGAGCCGGGGAGGGCGGTCGGCCCGGACCCCAGGGCGGCCTGAACCCGGAGGTGATCCAATTCGTCTGGGAGCGCGACGCCGGCCGGTGCGTGCGCTGCGGAAGCGTGGCCAACCTGGAGGTCGACCGCATCGTCCCCGTCTACCTGGGCGGGGCGGACACGGTGGCCAACCTCCAGCTGCTGTGCCGGAACTGCGTGCGGGACAAGTCCCACCAGCTGTGACGGCGGGTCCTCAGCCCTTCCTGCCGGGTCGGCTCGGCCGGTGGGTCCCGGGGAGGGCGGACGCGATCTCCTCCTCCTCCGGCAACAGCAGCCGGTACAGGAAGCCGCCCCGGTAGTCGTAGGCGCCGTACCCCCCTCGGCCCCGCCATCCCTCGATCCGGTTGAGCACGCCACCCAGGATCCGTCCCCCCACCTGCTCCAGCCGGTGCCGCGACTCGAGGACGTCCGATCGGCTGGCCTCGCGCGCGTTCACCACGAGGACGATCCCGTCCACCAGGCCCGCCAGGACCAGGCTGTCGGCCATGGCCAGGATCGGGGGGCCGTCGATCAGCGTGAAGTCGGCCTCCCGGCACCGCTCGATCACGTCGCGCATCCGGTCGGACTGCAGCAGCTCGACCGGCTCGTCGATCCCGGTCACCGGACCGCTCGGCAGGACCTTGAGCTTCGGGACCGGCGCGTCGATCAGGGCCTCCGACAGCGGCACCGTGCCCTGGAGCACCTGGGCCAGCCCGTAGTCGTTGGCCACGCCGAAGTAGGCGTGGAGCCGCGGATAGCGGAGGTCGGCCGAGATCAGGACCACGGACCTTCCGACCTGGGCCAGGGCCACGGCCAGGTTCGAGGCGGTCGTCGTCTTCCCGGCCCCCATCTCCGTGCTCGTGAAGAGGAGCGCCTGGTGGGATAGGCCGCGGCTCACGGCGAGGAGGTTCGTGCGGAGCGTGCGGTAGGCCTCAGCGGCGTGCCCCCGCGGCTCGTCGATCGTGGCCAGGCGGGCCGTCCCGCGGAGCGACCGCGTCTTGGGGATCAGCCCTAGGGTCGGCGCGTCCAGGCAGCGCTCCAGGGCCCCGGGCGTCCGGACCCGGTCGCCCAGGCGCTCCGCCGCGTAGGCGAGGACCGTGCCCGCGACGAGCCCGGCAACGAGGCCCAGGATCAGGTTGAGCGGGTGGTCCGGGCTGCTGGGCGAGAGGGGTCGCTCCGCCGGCTGGATCACCTCGCCCGGATCGGCGCTCAGCGTGCTGAGCGTGGCGAGCTGGTTCTGGAGGGCCAGTCGGGTGGTCTCGAGCTGCGTGCGCTGGTCGCTCAGCGAGCTCCACTCGGCGGAGCCCCTGGGAAGCGTCGCCATCCGGGCGTCGATCCCGGCGATCTCGTCGTCGATGTTCCCGATCTGCTCCTGGACGCCGCTCGAGTACTCCGTGATCGTGGCGATGGCCTGCTCGGTCTTGAAACGCAGGTAGGCCTGGGCGAAGGCCTGGGCCCCCTCCTGGGCGACCCCGGGATCGGGGTCGGAGAACGAGATCTCGAGGATCTGGGTGCCGGCCGGGGCCCGCGCGGAGACCCGCCCGGCCAGCTCCCTGGCCGGGCGCTCCGAGCCCATCAGCCCCCGCGCGATCTCCGCCACCGCGCTCGACGTGACGAGCTCCACCTCCGTCGGCATGCTGATCCGCTCGATGGCCCGCGGGTCGAGGGGGTTCGTGAGCGTCGGTCGGACCAGGACCGTGGCCCGGGACGTGTAGATCGGGGTCCGGGTGAACGAGTACGCGCTGGCCAGGGCCAGGGCGGCCACGGTGACCACGATGATCAGGCGCTTCCGACTGGCCACGGTGGTGAGGAGCTCCCGGAGATCCACGGTCACGTCGGACCTCGGGTCGGTGACGATCCTCGTGTCAGGCCTCATCTCGGGCTCGCGTTCCTCGCTCCACGTCCGTCCGGCCGCGTCCAGCGCGGGCATCCCAGCCACCCGGACCGGAGGGTACACCCGGTCGGGGAAGGCTACCCCGCACCCGCGGGAGGCCCATCGTGCGAACATCGTAGGGCCGATACGGCATGGTGCTGGTGCCGATCCGGAGGTCACGACGTACCCTCCCTCCCGGCCGCGCACCGGAGAGGACATGGCTGAGGCGCAGGAACGGATCCGGATCCTGCTGGGGGATGAGCAGTCGCTGTTCCGCCAGGCGCTCCGCGTCGTCCTGGAGGCCGAGGGGGACCTGGAGGTCGTGGCCGAGGCCTCCGACGGCCTGCAGGCCGTGGCCGAGGCGGAGCGGACCGCGCCCGACGTCGCCCTGATCGACGTGGGGCTCCGTCGGTACGACGGGATCCAGGTGGCGCGGATGATCTGCGAGCGCGTGCCCTCGTGCGACGTCGTGATCGTGAGCGGCCAGGAGGACCCGGACATCCTGGAGCAGGCCCTCGAGGCGGGGGCCCGGGGGTACGTGAGCAAGGCCTCCCCGCTCACCGAGCTCCTGAACGTCACGCGCGCGGTCCATCAGGGGGAGGTCCTGGTGCCGCAGCGGATGCTGGGGGATCTCCTGGGCCGCCTGATGCGGCGGCGCAGGGAGCAGAGCGAGCTGCTGCGCCGGATCTCCCGGCTGACCCGTCGGGAGCGCGAGGTCCTCCGCCTCATGGCGGGCGGCGCCGGCACCGAGGCCATCGCCCGGACCCTCGTGATCAGCCCGCAGACCGCCCGGACCCACATCCAGAACATCCTGGCCAAGCTCCAGGTGCATTCCCGGCTGGAGGCCGCGGCGCTGGTGAACGGGACCGGGATCCTGGACGTCTCGCCCGACGCGCCGCTCGAGTCCACGAGCTCCATCTCGGCCCTGGTCCGCTGAGGGCCGGGCGCAACGGGCTCGTCCGCCATCGCCTCCGCGGGGCCGAGCACGCCGCGTCGGCCGGGGGACGGGGGACCCTGCTCAGCGAGCCGTGGCCCGGGACCCGGGGAGCTCGACCGGCCCCCGGTCCTCCTCCAGGAGCTGGCTCTGGCTGGCCCGCTCGAACGCCCGGACCGCCCGGAGGACCATGTCCACGGACCCCACGGGGTCCACCCCCACGGCGGTCTCCGCGGCC
Source organism: Actinomycetota bacterium (assembly GCA_035573935.1). Lineage (GTDB taxonomy): Bacteria > Actinomycetota > UBA4738 > UBA4738 > HRBIN12 > DATLZM01. Next base: position 1,647 of record DATLZP010000331.1, on the reverse strand, counting down.
AGCACCAGCCCATGGACGCCGTCCAGGAGGGTGTTCGCCAGGTCGTTGGCCTCGGCGATCGTGGGCACCTGGCTCGTCACCATCGACTCGAGCAGGTTCGTGGCCACGTAGACGGGCCGGTTCCACCGGTTCGCCCGCCGGACGATCGCCTTCTGGTAGTAGGGGACGTGCTCCAGCGGCACCTCGCGGGAGAGGTCCCCCCGGTCGATCAGGGCGGCGTCGGTGGCGGCGATGATCGCGTCCATGTTACGGACGCCGGCCCGGCTCTCGATCTTCGCGATGATGAAGGCCCCCTCCGGGGCCAGCCGGCGGAGCCGCGCCACGTCCTCCGCGTCGCTGGCGAAGGAGAGCGCGTAGGCCCCGATCCCCCAGCGGGCCCCGATCTCGATGGCGGCCAGGTCCTTCTCCGACAGCGCCGGGAGGGAGGGGGCGGGGTCCACCGTGACCGCCTTGTTCGAGCGGACCCTCCCTCCGCTCCGCACGACCGCCCGGGCCTCCCCGCTCCCTACCTCGGTGACGAGCAGCGAGGCGCCGTCGAAGTCGACCGACAGCACGCTGCCCGGGACGAGCGCGTCGAAGATGGAGCGGGGCCAGAGGGGGAGCGAATCCTGCGTCCCCTCGACGAGCTCGGCGGTCAGGCTGACCCGGGCCCCCTCGACCAGCACGACCTCGGAGGCCATCCGGCCGCATCGCACCTGGGGCCCCTCCGTGTCGAGGCAGATCGGCGTGTCTGAGCAGGAACGGACGAACCCGATCGTCTCTTCCACGGCCTCGAGGGGCGTGTGGGAGAGGTTGATCCGGAACAGGTCGACGCCCCGCTCGTCCAGGCCCCGGATCACGCCGGGGTCCATCGAGGCCGGCCCGAGGGTGCAGAGGATGGCGATCTTCATCGCGGGCCCGCAGCGTACGGACCGAGCCTCACCCCCGCATGCCCCATCTGTGGGAGAGCACCTGGTGCATCCGTACCGCCGGTCCCGCAGACGCGCCCATGCGTTCGACGGACCTCGTACCCTCGTGGGGGGAGGCCTGCCGCATTCGGAGGATGCCGGATGGGGAGACGGGCCCTACGATGCGGATCCCGGCGGAGGATCGCCGCGGCCCGGGGGCGGGTCGGGAGGCGGCCGTCGGCCCGGAGCCGGAGGGAGGTCCCCAGGGATGGACGGGAAGACGTATCCGTGGTCGCAGAAGCGCGTGCTCGTCACGGGCGGCGCGTCGTTCATCGGGTCGACGCTCGTGGATGCCCTCGTGGGTCGGGGGGCCTCGGTCCGCATCGTCGACGACTTCTCGAGCGGCACGATGGAGAACATCCGCCACGTCGTCGAGGACGGCAGCGTGGAGCTGGTGCAGGGTGACCTCCGCGACCCCCTCGTGGCCCGGCGGGCCCTCGCCGACCGGGACATCGTGTTCCACCTGGCCGCCGACCACGGCGGGCGGGGGTACGTGGATCTCCACCAGTGGGCGTGCTCCACGAACCTCGGCCTGGACGCCACCGTGTTCCGGGCCGCCGTCGACGCCGGCGTGCACAAGATCGTCTACGCCTCGTCCGGGTGCGTCTACCCGCTCTTCCTCCAGGCCGACCCGGGGACGACCCTCTACCTCACGGAGGACATGGTGGCCGCGCCCGGGTACGACCCGGACGGGATGTAC
>DATLZP010000330.1:0-2085 GCA_035573935.1 Actinomycetota bacterium | reverse complement strand
ACGATCGTGCTGATGGCGGTGGCCATCGCCATCAACATCGCCGTGGGGAACACGGTCCAGAACGTGATCAGGCTCCCGCTGTACCTGGACTCGATCGGGACCGTGGTGGTGGGCGTCCTGTGCGGGCCGGTGGCCGGGGCGGTCACCGGGATCGCGGCCAACCTGATCTGGGGGCTCACGATCGGTCCGACCAGCATCATCCCGTTCGCCGTCGTGGCCGGCGTGATCGGGCTCTTGGCCGGGCTCTTCGGGCGGCGGCGGATCTTCTCCGCCCGGGGGCGCGCCCGGAGCTGGGGCCTCGTGGCCGTGGCCGGGGTGGTGACCGGCGTGGTGGCGGCCGTCCTCTCGGCGCCGATCGCCTACGTCCTGTTCACGGGGGTGACCGGCTCCGGCACCGACGCGCTCGTCGCGTTCTTCCGGGGCACGCTGGACAACGCCCTGGCGGCGACGTTCGCCCAGGGGATCGTCTCGGACCCCCTGGACAAGCTGGTCACATTCCTCGTGGCGTACGCCATCCTGCTGGCGGTCCCGGCGACGGTGAAGACGACGTTCCCGCAGGGGGAGCGGACGCTGTAGCCGGCCCCGTCGCCGCGGCGGCCGGCCGTATGCTCCGGCCGTGACGAGCTTCTACGTCGAGGGCTCGGGGTGGCTGCACCGCCGCCACCCCTGGCCCAAGCTCCTCGCCGCGATCTGGGCCGTCCTGGCCCCGTTCCTCCTCCCCCCGGTCGCCCTGCCGTTCCTCCTCGCCGGGGCGGTGGCCGTGGCCCTGGCCTCCGGCCTGGGCCGGACCTACCTCCGCCGCCTGGCCTGGGGGACCCTCCCCCTGGTCGCCTCAATCGTCCTGGTGAACGGATTCTTCCTCCCCGGGGCCCGGGACGTCCTCCTCTCGCTCGGCCCGTTCCACCTCACCCGGGAGGGCCTGGCCCTCGCCCTGCCCACGGCCGGCCGGGTGGTGGCCGCGGTCGGCGCCACCCTGGCCTTCGTCTCCAGCACCCGGCCCGACGACCTGATGGAGGCCCTGATCGAGCGGGGGGCGAGCCCGAAGCTCGCGTTCGTCGTGCTCTCCACGATCCAGATGGTGCCCCGGACCCTCGACCGGTCGGCCCGGATCGTGGACGCCCAGCGGTCCCGGGGGCTCCCCACCGGCGGCTCGGTCCGGAACCGGGCCCGGGCCATCGTCCCGCTCGTCGGCCCGCTCATCATCGGCTCGCTCGTCGACGTCCGGGAGCGGGCCCTCGCCCTCGAGGCCCGGGCCTTCGGGGCCGCCCACCGCCGCACCGCCTACCGGATCCTCTCCCGCGACCGGACCGACCGGCTCCTGGAGGCGGCGGCGTGGGCCGGGTTCCTCCTGCTCGCCGCGTACGTGGCCCTCCGGGTGGCCCGGGCCGTGGGCTGATCCGCGATGGGGACGCCCGCGGCGGGCCGGGAGGGCCTCCCCGGCCGCCCGGCGGGGGAGCCGCCCGACCGGGCGGCCCCCGCGGCGGGCTTCTCGGTGCGGGGGCTGACCGTCCGCTACCACGGCCGGGATACCGACGCGCTCGGGGGGATCGACCTCCGCCTGGAGCCCGGGGAGCGGGTGAGCGTGGCCGGGCGGAACGGCGCGGGGAAGTCCACGCTGGCCCTGGCCGCGGCGGGGCTGATCCCCCGGATCGTCCGGGCCCGGGTCGAGGGCTCCGTGGAGGTGGACGGGGAGCCGGTCCTCGGGGCCGACCCGACCCACCGCCGCCACCGGGTGGGGATCGTCTTCCCCAGCCCCCACAACCAGATGTCGGCCACGAAGTTCACGGTCCGGGAGGAGCTCGCCTTCGGCCTGGAGAACCTGGGCGTCCCCCGGGAGGAGATGGACGGGCGGATCGACCGGGTGATGGCCGACCTGGGGATCTCCCACCTCGCCGAGCGCTACCCGTTCCACCTCTCCGGCGGGGAGCAGCAGCGGGTGGCCATCGCCTCGGTCCTGGTGATGGGGAGCGACGTCCTCGTCCTGGACGAGCCGACCGCCCAGCTCGACCCGGCCGGGACGGCCGCCGTGGCCGAGCTCCTGGAGCGGGAGGCGGGGAGGGGGATCGCCGTGCTCGTGGCGGAGCA
>DATLZP010000329.1:0-8199 GCA_035573935.1 Actinomycetota bacterium | reverse complement strand
ACGGCGGCTACCGGCGGGGAGCGCTGCTCCAGCTCCTGGCCTACGGAGGGCTGGCCGCCGGCCTGGCCGCCGGCGCCGCCCTCGCCCCCTACGTGGCCCGGGTGGCCGCCGAGCCGACCGCCCAGGCCGCGATCGCCGCCGGCACGTTCCTGGGGATGGGGGCCGTGGGGGACGGGATCGGCTGGCTCATGGGGCTGGGGCTTCGGTCGGCCGCGCTCCGCTCGGCGCTGGCGCCAGCCGACCGGGTGGCGGGGGCCGTGATCTCCATCCTGGCCCTGCTCCTGGTCACGTGGTTCCTGGCCCTGAACCTGGTCCACGGACCGTTCCCCGGGCTGGCCCGCGAGATCCGGCGGTCGGCGATCGTCCGGGGGCTGGATGCCGTCCTGCCCGAGCCGCCCTCCCTGCTCGCGGAGGTCCGGCGGTTCCTCGATCGGTTCGGGTTCCCCGAGGTCTTCGCCGGCCTCCCCCCGGAGCCGGCCGCGCCCGTGGAGGGCCCCACGCGCAGGGACCTCCGGGCCGCGGTCCGGGCCGCGGACGAGGCGACGGTACGGGTGGTCGGCGCGGCCTGCGGACGGATCCAGGAGGGCTCGGGCTTCCTGGCCGGCCCCGGGCTCGTCGTCACGAACGCGCACGTCGTGGCGGGGGTCCGCCAGCCGGAGGTCGAGGAAGCCGACGAGACGCGCCACGAGGCGGCGGCCGTCCTCTACGACCCCCGGCTCGACGTGGCCGTCCTGCGCGTCGGCGACCTGGGGACGCTCCCCCTGGATCTGGCCGACGATCCGGCCGGTCGGGGGGCGAGCGGTGCGGTCCTCGGCTACCCGCAGGGGGGCGACCTCCGGGCCGTCCCCGCCGCCGTCCGGGCCCGCCTGGACGCGTTGGGCCGCGACATCTACGGCGACGCCCGCGTCCGGCGGGACGTCTACGAGCTCCAGGCGCGGGTCGAGCCGGGGAACTCGGGCGGGCCCTTCGTGCTGGCCGACGGGACCGTGGGCGGGGTGGTGTTCGCCGGCTCCACGACCGACCCCGGGATCGGCTACGCGATCGCCTCCACCGAGGTCGAGCCGCTCGTGGACCGAGCCGCGGCCCGCTCGGCGCCCGTCCCCACCGGGCCCTGCGTCCGCTGACGACCCGGTCCCCTACTCCTCCATCACGACCCGGACGTCGCCCTCCCGGGAGAGGAGGGAGAACGAGGTGATCTCGCCCTCCCGCCGGAACACGAGCGAGATCCGGCTGTCCCCCACCCGCATGTTGCGGAGCTCCACCGTGTTCAGCCAGGGCGGGAGGTGCGGCTTGTTCACCGTGAGCAGGTTCTGGTGGGCCATGGCCGAGACCCCGAGCATCGCCTGGAGCATCAGGAACGGCGAGCCGGCCGCCCAGGCCTGGGGGGAGCAGGCCACGGGGTAGGAGACCGGGCGGTTCGGGCTCCTCCGGGTGAAGCCGCAGAACAGCTCGGGGAGGCGCATGTAGTCGGCCTGGATCGCCGCGTCGAACAGCGCGGTCACCACCCGGTTCGTGGCCCGGACGAACCCGTACCGCTTCAGGCCCGCGGCGATCAGGGCGTTGTCGTGGGGCCAGACCGAGCCGTTGTGGTAGCTCATCGGGTTGTAGGCCGCCGCCGCCTTGCTCATCGTGCGGATGCCCCATCCGGAGAACATGTCCGGGGCCAGGAGCCGCCTGGCCAACGCCTCCGCCTTCCCGGGGTCCACGACGTCGCAGTACAGCCCGTGGCCGGGGTTCGACATGATCGTGCGGACCTGCCGCTTGTCGGCGTCCAGCGCGGCGGCGAAGTACTGCTCGTCCTCCATCCAGAACGCCTCGTTGAAGCGCTTGCGGAGCTCGTGGGCCTGGGCCAGGAGCCATTCGGCCCGCTGGGCGTCGCCCAGGGCGGCGAAGACGTCGGCCATCCGGGACTTCGCCAGGTACACGTAGGCCTGGACCTCCGAGAGCGCGATCGGCGGCTCGGCCAGGCGCCCGTCCGCGTGGACGATCGCCCCGTGGGAGTCCTTCCAGCCCTGGTTGCGGATCCCCCGGGGGGAACGGGTCCGGTACTCGATGAAGCCGTCGCCGTCGACGTCCCCGTACTCGTCGATCCAGCGGATCGCCGCCTCGGCCGCCGGGAGCATGTCCTCGGCGAACGTCAGGTCCCCGGTCCACCGCACGTACTGCGCCAGCAGGATCAGGAACCAGGGGGTGGAGTCCACGGACCCGTAGTACGGCGTGTGGGGGATGATCCCGGCCCGGGCCAGCTCGCCCCGGCGGACCTCGTGGAGGATCTTCCCCGGCTCCTCGTCCCGCCAGTCGTCCACCTTCGTCCCCTGGTGGCGGGCGAGGAGCTGGAGCGCCTCCCGGGCCGGCCGGGGGTTCACCATCAGGAGCTGGTGCGAGCTGATCAGCGCGTCCCGGCCGAAGATCGTCACGTACCAGGGGATCCCGGCGGCGATGATGCCGGCGCCGTCGGTCCGCGTGTAGAGCGCGCGGAGGTCCCGGAGGCTCCGTCCCAGGAGCTGGTTGAACAGCTCGTTGTCGGTGACGATCTGGGTGCTCTCCCGCTCCCACTCCTCGTAGGAGCGACGGAGGGCGTGGACGGCCACGTCGAAGTCGGCCCGGGGCGCCCGCTCGTCGACCACGGGCTCGATCGTCATCGAGACCACCCGGGTCTGGTAGGGGCCGAGCCGCAGGCGGAACGCGGCCCGGACCTCCTCCCCGTTCACCTCGAGAACGTCGGGCCGCGACCCGAACTCGATCCGGGTCACGCGGCGGACCCCGTCGAGGCCGAGGTAGACGAACTCGGCCCCGCCGTCCTCGACCGTGGGCGCCTGGAGCGTGCCCCGCTCGTGCGGCTCCCGGATCAGGCCCCGGACCTCGAAGATGTCCGCGAAGTCGGCCCCGAACGTGAACGACAGCTCGACCGATACCGGGTGCGGGTTGTAGTTCTTCACCCGCACCCGCTCGTACAGCCGGCCCTCGATGGCCCGGACCCGTCGGATGTTGAGGGTCTGCTGCGGCACGGCCACCGCGTCCCCCTCGAACAGGTCGGGGTTCGTGAGGTCCACGTGGGCCATGTAGCCCCGCTCCGCGGACGAGGACAGGAGCACCGGGTCCCGCCCCGACAGCTGCATGTGGAACCGCGACAGGAACCGGGTGTCGCGCGCGTACAGGCCCAGGCCGTAGTCGCCGCCGTGGTCGAGGTTCCCCTCGAGGTCGCAGTAGAGGAAGGTGTCGCCCTCCTTCACCGCGAGGGTCTTGCTGGCGAGGTCGGTGACGAGGATGGGAGCCGCCGCGCCGGCCGGCCGCGGCTCCCCGGTCGCTGCGAGCTCCGACTCGGCGCTCATCGTTCCGGCTCCCGGTCCTGGGGCTCCGGGCCCCGGGGCGGCACGCACCCTACGTCCTGCATCCGCTCCATGCAACGACACCTCGCAGCGCCCTCGGCGGCGGGAGGGGGCAGCCTACCCCACCGCCTCCACCTCGACGCCCTCCCGGCGGGGTCGGGTCCGCAGGACGCGCCACCCCGGGCCCAGGTCCGGCACCCGTCCCTCCTGCTCGAACGCGAGCAGCGACGGCCCCGCCCCCGACACGCAGACCGGGATCCCCGCCTCCCGGACGCGCTCGAACGCCTCCCGGACGTCCGCGACCAGGGGGAGGCGGACGGGTTGGTGCAGGCGGTCCCGGAGCGCCTCGCCGAGCAGGTCGGGCCGCGACGTGAGCGCCAGGAGGGCGAGCGCCGCCCGGCCCGCGTTGAAGGCCGCGTCGGCGAGCGGCACGTCCCGGGGGAGGGCGGCCCGGGCCGTCGCCGTCGCCAGCCGGGCCCGGGGGACCAGGAGGACGGGGCGCAGGTCCGGGGCGGGCTCCACGCGCTCCGCCCGCCACCCCCCGTCCGCCCGGAAGGCGATCACCAGGCCCCCCCGGAGCGCCGCGGCGGCGTTGTCCGGGTGGCCCTCCAGCTCCACCGCCAGCCCCAGGCGCGCATCGGGGTCGAGCCCGAGGTCGAGGAGCCGGTCGGCCAGGGCCACCCCGGCCACGACGGCGGCCGCCGAGGACCCCAGGCCCCGCTCCAGCGGGATCCGGTTCCGCCCCCGGAGGGCGAGCGCGGGGAGCCTCCGCCCCGCCGCCTCCGCCGTCCGCCGCATCGCCGTGCTCACGACGTCCGTGCCGTCGGTGGGGAGCTCCTCCGCCCCCTCCCCCTCCCAGGCCACGCCGGGCGGGGCGCCCGGGTCCACCTCGATCTCGTTCACCAGCTCGAGGGCCAGGCCGAAGGCGTCGAACCCGGGGCCCAGGTTGGCCGACGTCGCCGGGACCAGCGCCCTGAGCCGCACCGCGCCCCCTACAGCCCCAGCTCGGCGGCGACGGCCGGGGCGTCCGGGGGGACCGTGGGGGGGTGGGCCGCTCCCTGGATCGCCCACTCCGGATCCTTCAGCCCGTGGCCGGTCAGGACGCAGACCACGGTGGCGCCCATCGGGAGCCGGCCCTCCTGGCGCAGGTGGAGGAGCCCGGCCACCGAGGCGGCCGACGCCAGCTCGCAGAACAGCCCCTCCCGGGCCACCCGGCGGTAGGCGGACAGGATCTCCCGGTCGGTCACCGCCAGGATCGCCCCCTCCGACTCCCGGGCCGCGGCCACCGCCCGGTCCCAGGAGGCCGGGTTGCCGATCCGGATCGCGGTGGCGATCGTGTGGGGCTCCTCGACCGGGTGGCCCAGCACGATGGGGGCGGCGCCGCTCGCCTGGAAGCCGAAGAGGGCCGGCGGCTCGGCGATCACGCCGTCCCGCAGGTACTCCCGGTAGCCGATCCAGTGGCTCGAGATGTTCCCGGCGTTGCCCACCGGGACCAGGTGGAGGTCGGGGGCCCGGCCCAGCGCGTCGCAGATCTCGAACGCGCACGTCTTCTGCCCCTCGAGCCGGAACGGGTTCACGGAGTTCACGAGCGTGACCGGGTAGCGATCGGCGAGGTCGCGGGCGAGCGCCAGCGAGGCGTCGAAGTTGCCGTCCACCTCCAGCACGCGGGCCCCGTGCACGAGCGTCTGGGCCATCTTGCCCAGCGCCACCTTCCCCTTCGGCACGAGGACGGCGCACGTGAGGCCGGCCTTCGCGGCGTAGGCGGCGGCCGAGGCGCTCGTATTGCCGGTCGAGGCGCAGACCACGGCCTTGGCCCCCTCGTGGAGGGCCCGGCTGATGGCCACGGTCATCCCCCGGTCCTTGAACGAGCCCGTGGGGTTCGCCCCCTCGAACTTGAGCCACACGTCGCAGCCGGTCTCCTGGGACAGCGGCTCGGAGCGCACGAGCGGGGTGCCTCCCTCCCGGAGGGTCACGACCGGGGCGCCGGGGGGGACGGGCAGGCGGGCGCGGTACTCCTCGATCACGCCCCGCCAGGGGGCGCGGCGCGCCTCCTCCCCGCTCACCACTCGTCGGCCACCCGGAGCACGCTCCGGACCTCCTCCACGACGGGGAGCGTGCCCAGCTGGCGCACGGTCTCCTGGAGGTCCCCCTCCACGGCCCGATGCGTGACGAACACGAGCTGGGCCTCCTCGCCGGTCCCCTCCTGCCACACGCTCTTGATCGAGACCCCGTTGCGCCCGAACACGTCGGCGATCTCGGCCAGCACCCCGGGGCGGTCCACGACCTCCAGCAGGAGGTAGTACTGGTCCCGGTTCGCCTCCATCGGACGGATCCGCCGCTCGAGCCGGCACGTGCATCCCAGGCCCCGCCCCCCCTGCACCAGGTGGCGGGCCACGGTGATCAGGTCGCCGACCACGGCCGTGGCCGTGGCCTCGCCGCCCGCCCCGGGCCCGTAGAACATCAGCTCCCCCACCCGGTCCCCCTGGACGAAGACCGCGTTGAACGCGTCCCGGACGGCCGCCAGGGGATGGGTGGCGGGGATCATCGCGGGGTGCACCCGGGCGGCGATCTCACCGTCCTCGAGCTCCGCCACCGCCAGGAGCTTCACGACGTAGCCCAGCCGTCGGGCGAAGGCGACGTCGTCGGCGGAGACGTTCGCGATCCCCTCCCGGTACACGTCGTCCGCCACGACCCGGGCGTTGAACGCGATCGAGGCCAGGATGGCGCACTTCGCGGCGGCGTCGTGCCCGTCCACGTCCGCCGTGGGGTCGGCCTCCGCGTACCCCAGCCGCTGGGCCAGGCCGAGCGCCTCGCCGAAGGAGAGCCCGTCCTCGGACATCCGGGTGAGGACGAAGTTCGTCGTGCCGTTCACGATCCCGATCACCCGGGCCACCCGCTCCCCGGCCAGCGACTCCTTCAGGGGCCGGATCAGCGGGATCCCTCCCCCCACCGCCGCCTCGAAGTACAGGTCGAGCCCCCGACCGTCGGCCGCGTCGAACAGCTCCCGGCCCCGCGTGGCGAGGAGCTCCTTGTTCGCCGTGACCACGGGCTTGCCCCGCTCGAACGCCCGGAGCAGGAGGGAGCGGGCCGGCTCGACGCCCCCCATCACCTCGCACACCACCTGGACCTCGGGGTCATCCACGACGGACGCCGGATCGGCCGTGAACCGGCCCGGGTCGAGCGGGACGTCCCTCGGCCTCCCGGGGTCCCGGACCGCCGCCCGGGCCACCTCCACCCGGCAGCCCGCTCGCAGCTCGATGTCCTCGGCGTGGTCGTGGAGGAGCCGGACCACGGCCGATCCCACGGTGCCGCAGCCCAGCAGCCCCACCCGCACGACCGGCCCGCTCACGCCTCACCCGTCCTGGTCGAGGAAGGCCGCCATCACGATCTCGTCCTCGTAGCCGTAGGACTTCCTGGAATGGCGGCGGAGCCGCCCCTCCTCCACGAAGCCGAAGCGCCGGTAGAGGGCGAGGGCGGCGCGGTTGTGGGGGAACACCGAGAGCGACAGCTTCTCCACACCGACCTCCCGGGCCCACCGGAAGGCCTCGGCCAGCAGGGCCGTCCCCACCCCCCGGCCCCGCCAGCCGGGGAGGACGGCCATGCCGAGCGTGGCCACGTGGCGGACGAGCGGGTGCTCCTCCCGCTCCACCCCCAGCTGCCCGACCACCTCGCCGTCGGCCAGGGCCACGATGAACGCGGCCTCGTCGTCCCAGGAGCGGCGGAACCGGTCGCGGTACCCGGCCGCGTCGCGGGGGGGTTCCTCGGTCCGGATGTACCGGAGCTCCCCGGCCACCGTGCGGGTGACCGCCAGCCAGCCCTCGGCGTCGGCGGGCCGGGCCGGCCGGACCACGACCCCCGGGGCCGGCGGGGCGTCCCGGCGGGCCCCGACCGGGAGCTCCAGCCGCTCGAGGTCGGCGGCGTCCTCCCGGCGCAGCCACGGCCGGACCCTGCCGTCGGCCCCTACCGCCACCACGGCCGGACGTCCCACCCGGTTGTAGTTGCTCGCCATCGAGTACGTGTACGCCCCCGTGGCGGCGAACGCCAGGAGGTCGCCGGGGCCGACGGACGCCGGGAGCTCGATCCCGGTGGCCAGCACGTCGCCCGACTCGCAGTGCCGGCCCACGACGTCCACCACCTCCGCTGGACCCCCCGGGTCCGGGCCGGCGGGGGCCACCGCGTAGCGCGCCCCGTAGAGCATCGGCCGGATGTTGTCCGACATCCCTCCGTCCACCGCCACGATGGCCCGCCCGGCCACCTCCTTGCGGCTCCCCACGCGGTAGAGCGTCACCATCGCGTTGCCCACCACGGAGCGCCCGGGCTCGACCACGACGTGGGGCACGGGGAGCCCGCGCGCGGCCGCCCCCTCCCGCACCCGCGACAGGAGGGCGGGGGCGAGCTCGGCCAGGTCGAAGGGACGCTCGTCCGTGTAGGCCACGCCGAACCCCCCTCCCACGTCCAGCCACTCGGCCTGGAACCCCAGGTCGCCGCGGAGCCGGACCAGCAGGTCGAGGAGGACGTCCACCTCCTCGAGGTAGGGCTCGGCCTCGAGGACCTGGGACCCGATGTGGGCGTGGATCCCGACCGGGCGGACGTGCGGCAGCTCGATGGCCCGTGCCACGGCCGCCGGGAAGTCGGGGAGCGGGGTCCCGAACTTCGAGCGCGGCCCGCCGGTCCGGATCTTCTCGTGGGCCCCCGCCCCCACCTCCGGGATCACCCGGAGGATCACGTCCTGCACCACGCCCTCCTCGGCCGCGACGCGGTCCAGCCGCTCCAGCTCCGCGGGGTTGTCCACGTTCACCAGCCGGATCCGCTCCCGCACCGCCAGCGCCAGCTCGGCGTCGGACTTGTTGTTCCCGTGGAGCACGATCCG
>DATLZP010000328.1:0-3184 GCA_035573935.1 Actinomycetota bacterium | reverse complement strand
GGAGCGCTGGGTGTCGGTGGGGATCAACCAGACCGCCGAGACCGACGACTTCCTGCTGCTCGGGGAGCTGATCGGGCGGGCCGTGGAGCGGATCGACCGCCGGGTCGTGCTGCTCGCCTCCGGGGGCATGTCGCACCGGTTCCTCCCCTTCAAGCAGCTCCGGGGCCGGGAGTCCTCGAGCGTGGAGAACGTGTACTCGCCCGAGCACGCCGAGGCCGACCGGAAGGTCCTCCGGATGCTCCAGGAGGGGGACCACGCGGGGGTGATCGACTTCATGCCCGAGTACGAGCGCTTCTCGCCGGAGGGGCACTTCGGGCACTACCTGATCATGGTGGGCGCCCTGGGGGGGCGGGCCTGCACGGCCCGGGGGGAGCTGTTCTCGGAGTACGAGGCCTCGGTGGGCACCGGGCAGGTCCACGTGTGGTTCGAGCGCCCGGAGGAGGGCTGGACCGCGGCCCGGGCGGCCTGAGGTCTGGGAAGGGTCGGAAGGAGGGGGGATCGTGGGCGACGAGGTCACCGCGTACGAGCGACTGGGGGAGAAGCGCCTCACGCTCGTCGACGTCATCGCGCAGTCGGTGGGCCTGATCGGCCCGGTCTTCTCGGCGGCGTTCCTGATCCCGCTGATCGCCGGGGCCAGCGCCACCGGGCACGGGGCGGGGATCGCCACCCCGTTCGCGGTGATGCTGGCCGCGGTGGGGACCTTCGCCCTGGGGTGGATCGTGGCCCAGTACGCGAAGCGGGTGCACGCCGCGGGCTCGCTGTACGACTACGTGACGATGGGGCTCGGCCAGCGGGTGGGATCGCTGGCCGGGTGGATCTACTACGGGGGCACGACCGTGCTCTCGTCGGCCATCGCGGTCCTCGTGGGCTGGTTCCTCCACGACGTGATCCTGGTGGGCACGTTCGGCGTGCGCGGCCTGCTGCCCGTGGCCGTCTGGGGCCTCCTCTACGTGGCGGCCCGGTTCCTCGTCCTGTACACCGGCGTCGAGCTCTCCACGCGCACGCAGCTCACGCTGGTCCTGGTCTCGGCCGTCGTCGTGCTGCTGTTCTCGCTCAACGTGATCGCGAACGCGCCGGAGAACAGCTTCCGGGCGTTCGACCCGGGGCAGGCGCCCAGCTTCACCGGCCTGTTCTTCGGCGTGCTGTACGGCGTCCTGATCTTCGTGGGGTTCGAGACCGCGGCCAACCTGGCCGAGGAGACGGCGAACCCGAAGCGGGCCATCCCCCGGGCCGTGCTGCTGTCCGTGGCCATCGTCACCGTCTACTACCTGATCGCCGCCTACGCCCAGGTGGCGGGGTTCGGGTTCGACCTCGGCGTGCTCCTCGACCCGGCGGTGGCCCAGGCGCCGCTCTTCGCCCTGGGTTCCCCGGCGGCGCAGGGGGGCTACGGGGGGTCCTCCGATCTCATGCTGAAGGTGCTCGAGATCGTCGTCCTCCTGGACGTGATGGCGGTGGGGCTGGGGGCCGCCACCGCCTCCACCCGGGGCATCTTCGCCATGGCCCGGGACCGGCGGATCCCCGGGCCGCTCGCCGCGGTGAACCGGCGGGGCCAGCCGGTCGGGTCGATCCTGTTCGTGGAAGCGTTCTCGGTCCTCATGATCCTGTTCGCCCAGTACTGGGAGGACCTGTTCGCGCTCCCCGGGCAGCCGCACTTCTTCGCCCTGTTCGCCTGGCTCTCCACGTACGGCGGCTTCACGCTGATGATCGTGTACGCCCTCACGGCGCTGGGGGCGTTCCGGGGGCTCGCGGACCACGGGAACCAGGCCGGGGTCTGGGTGGCGGCGCTGATCGGCCTGGTGATCTCGGTGGGGGCCATCTTCGGCGGCGTCTACCGGGTCGGGGCCCCCTTCGACATGGTGTGGAAGCTGGCGCTGATCTGGATCGCGCTGGGGATCGTGGCGACCCTGGCCGTCCGGGGACGGCCCCCGGCCCGGGAGGTGCTGTCGGACCTCCGGGGATGAGAGGCGCGATACTCCGGGGAGGATGACGCAGGAGGAGCGGCCGCTCCGGCTCGATGCGCCCCGGGAGGCGGCGCTGGCCCGGGCCGTGGAGCTGATCGGGCAGGCCTGGCGGAGCTTCGACCGGTTCCGTCCCGAGGAGCCCCCCCTCGACGAGCGCGTCCGGGCCCTGCTCAAGGCGGAGCTGCCGGAGGAGCCCGCGCCGGTGGCCGAGGTCCTGGACGACGCGGCCCGGATCCTGGACGAGTCGATCGCCCAGCCCCGCCCCCGGTACTTCGCGTTCATCGGCTCCTCGGGGCTCGAGATCGGCGTGGTCGCCGACGCCCTGGCCTCCTGCTACGACATCAACCTGGCCGTCTACGCCGGGGCGGCCACCGAGATCGAGCGGCAGGCCGTGCGGTGGGCGGCGGAGTTCGTGGGGTACCCGGCCACCGCCGCCGGCGCCTTCACCAGCGGGGGCGCGGTGAGCAACGCCACCGGCCTGGCCGCCGCCCGCCAGCGGGCCCTCCCCCGGAGCCGGTACGAGGGGATGGGCGGGGTCCGGGCGGCGATCTACTGCTCCCGCGACGTGCACTACTCCGTGACCCGGGCCGCCGAGCTCCTCGGGATCGGCTCCCGGAACCTCCGGGCCCTCCCCATCGACGAGGAGCGGAGGCTCGTCCCGGGGGCCGTGGCGGAGGCCATCGACCGGGACCTGGGGGAGGGCATCAGGCCCGTGGCCGTGGTGGCCACCGCGGGGACCACGCTCACCGGGGCCATCGATCCGATCGACGCCCTGGCCGACGTCTGCGAGGAGCGGGGCGTGTGGCTCCACGTGGACGGGGCCTACGGGCTGCCGGCGGCGGCCACGGAGGCGGCCGGCGATCGCTTCCGGGGGCTGGAGCGGGCCGACTCGGTGGCGATGGACGCGCACAAGTGGCTGTACCTGCCGAAGCCCTGCAGCGTGACGCTGGTCCGCCGCCCCGAGGACCTGGTCGCCGCCTTCGCCCACCGGGAGGGCTACCTGCCCCACCAGCAGCACGAGCTCCACGCGGTGGACATCACGCTCGAGTACTCCCGGCCCTTCCGGGCCCTCAAGTTCTGGCTGGCGTTCCGGGCCCACGGCGCCCCGCAGTTCCGGGCGGCGATCGAGCGGAACCTGGCCGAGGCCCGGCTCCTGTGGGAGGAGGCCAGGAGGCGGGAGGATCTGGAGACCCTCCCCTCCCCGCCCCAGCTCTCGATCGTGC
>DATLZP010000327.1:0-3489 GCA_035573935.1 Actinomycetota bacterium | reverse complement strand
CGTGCCGGTCCGCAAGAAGGACAAGCTCCCCTGGGAGACGATCGTGGAGGAGTACGAGCTCGAGTACGGGACGGCGGCCCTCGAGATCCACAAGGACGCCGTGAAGCCCGGGGAGCGGGTGCTGATCGTGGACGACGTGCTGGCCACGGGGGGCACGGCCAAGGCCGCCGCGAACCTCGTGGAGCGGATCGGGGGCAAGGTGGTGGGGATCGCCTGCCTGATCGAGCTGTCGTTCCTCCACGGCCGGGACCGGCTCCCGGAGCACGAGCTGTTCACCCTGCTCACGTACTGAGCCCGCCCCGGCCCGGCTAGACTGGCCCCGGGAGGGCCCGTGGACGCACCGGATCCGGTCAGGGTGGAGCAGCGCAGGGGGCGCCTGCTGGCCCGCCTCCGGGCCGAGCCCGCCGGGCCGGACGGGATCGAGGGGCTGCTCCGGAAGGTCAAGTCCTACCACTCGAAGGCCGACCTCCGGCTCCTCCAGCGGGCCTACGAGGTGGCGGACGAGGCCCACCGGGGCCAGAAGCGGCTCTCCGGCGAGGACTACGTCCACCACCCCCTGGCCGTGGCCCACGTGCTGGCCGACCTCCACCTGGACACGGTGACGATCGCCGCCGCCCTCCTCCACGACGTGGTGGAGGACACCCCGGTCACCCTGGAGCGGCTCCGGGAGGAGTTCGGGGAGGAGATCGCGGCCCTCGTGGACGGGGTCACCAAGCTGGAGCGGATCCGCTTCCGCAGCCGGGAGCAGCAGCAGGCCGAGAACGTCCGGAAGATGATCGTGGCCATGGCCCGGGACGTCCGGGTCCTGCTGATCAAGCTGGCGGACCGCCTCCACAACATGCGGACCCTGGCCCCCCTGCCGGCCCCCAAGCGGCGGGAGAACGCCACCGAGACCCTCGAGATCTACGCGCCGCTCGCCCACCGCCTCGGCGTGCAGCAGCTCAAGTGGGAGCTCGAGGACCTGGCCTTCAAGGAGCTCCACCCCGGCCCGTACCGGGAGATCGCGAGCCTCGTCGAGAAGCGGCGGGGGGAGCGCCAGAAGCTCCTGGAGGAGGTGATCGAGGCGGCGCAGCGGAAGCTCCGGGAGGTGGGGGTCAAGGCCAGGGTGGAGGGCCGGCCGAAGCACCTCTACTCGATCTACGAGAAGATGGTGCTCCGAGGCAAGGAGTTCAACGAGATCCACGACCTGCTCGGCCTGCGGGTCCTCGTGGACTCCATGCGCGACTGCTACGCGGCGCTGGGCGCCGTCCACGCCCTGTGGAAGCCGGTCCCGGGGCGGTTCAAGGACTACGTCGCGATGCCGAAGTCGAACATGTACCAGTCGCTGCACACGACGGTCGTGGGCCCGGAGGGCCGGCCCATCGAGATCCAGATCCGCACCCACGAGATGCACCGGACCGCGGAGTACGGGATCGCCGCCCACTGGCGGTACAAGGAGGGCGGGAAGCAGGCCCGCGACGCCGCCGACCTGGCCTGGCTGGGCCAGATGCTGGAGTGGCTCCAGGACGCCACGGATCCCCGGGAGTTCATGGAGGGCCTCCGGATCGACCTGTACGGCGGGCAGGTCTTCGTCTTCACCCCGAAGGGCGACGTGGTGAACCTCCCCGCCGGCGCCACCACGGTGGACTTCGCCTACGCGATCCACACGGAGGTCGGGCACCGCACGATCGGGGCCAAGGTGAACGGGAAGCTCGTGCCGCTCGACTACGAGCTCCGCACGGGCGACACCGTGGAGATCCTCACGTCGAAGGCCCAGGACGCGGGCCCCTCGCAGGACTGGCTGGGGTTCGTCAAGACCCCCCGGGCCCGGACGAAGATCCGCCAGTGGTTCTCCCGGGAGCGGCGGGAGGACGCGCTGGAGCGGGGGCGGGAGCTGCTGCAGCGGGCGATGCGCAAGCAGCACGTGCCGTTCAAGCGCCTGGCCTCCGAGGAGGCGCTGGCCCAGGTGGTGGAGGACCTGAAGTACCCGAGCCTGGACGCCCTGTTCGTGGCCATCGGCGAGGGCCAGGTGTCGCCGCAGTCCGTGGTGGCCCGGCTGGAGCGCGTGGTGGCCGGCGCGCCCGAGGACGACGTCACCGACGTCCCGCTGGCCCGCCCGGTCCGGATCCGCCAGCCGGACGTGTCGAAGGGCGTGGTCGTCCGGGGCCTGGCCGACGTCTGGGTGAAGCTGGCCCGCTGCTGCATGCCGGTGCCGGGCGACGAGATCATCGGGTTCGTCACCCGGGGCCAGGGGGTGTCGGTGCACCGCAGCGACTGCCCGAACGCCCGGGCCCTGGCCCGCGAGCCGGAGCGCCTGATCGAGGTGTCGTGGGCGGAGGGGAAGCCGACCTCGTTCGTGGTCACGATCCAGGTGGACGCGCTCGACCGGACCCGCCTCCTCTCCGACGTGGCCACGGTCCTGTCGGACCACCACGTGAACATCCTCTCGGCGACCTCCGCGGTGGGGAAGGACCGCATCACGCGGCTCCGGTTCACGTTCGAGCTCGGGGACATCGCCCACCTCTCGACGATCCTCGCCGCGGTCCGGAAGGTCGAGAACGTCTACGACGCGGCCCGGGTCGTCCCGAGGTAGATGCGGGTCGTCCTCCAGCGGGTCTCCCGGGCCCGGGTCGAGGTCGACGGGCGCGAGGTGGCGAGGATCGGCAGGGGGTTCCTCCTGCTCGTGGGGGCCGGCCGCGACGACCGGCCGGGGGAGCCCGAGCGGCTGGCGGACAAGGTGGCCCACCTCCGGGTGTTCCCGGACGGCGAGGGCAAGATGAACCTGGCCCTGGCCGACGTCGGGGGAGAGGCCCTGGTCGTCTCGCAGTTCACGCTGTACGGCGACGTCCGCCGGGGCCGGCGGCCCTCCTGGACCGGTGCCGCCCCGCCGGAGGAGGCCGAGCCTCGGGTGGAGGCCTTCGCCCGGGCCCTGGAGGCCCGGGGCGTGCCGGTGGCCCGAGGCGTCTTCGGGGCCCGGATGGAGGTGGAGCTGGTGAACGACGGCCCGGTGACGCTCGTCCTCGACGGGGCCGAGGTCGGCTAGGCTCCGGCCGGCGGGACCGGCGGCGGGCCCCCCCGCCTGCGGTCCGCGGGCCGCGGACGAGCTCCTCGACGTTGTCGTTGATCCTGAACAGCACCATCAGGACCTCGAGGAAGACCCGTGCGTAGATCACGAGGAGGAGGAAGTACAGCGGCCCCAGGACCAGCCCGAAGAGGAGCCCGACCGGGCTGCGCTGCGCGAGCCCCGAGGCGAGGAACCCCACCGCGAGGAGCGCGGCCAGGACCACGGTGATCCCGTCGGGTCAAGCATCCTCGGGCCCCGACTATCATGGCGGCCCGATGTTCCTCGAGGTCTTCTCGGACAACCCGTTCGCCACGAACTGCTGGCTCCTGGCCCCGGAGGACCGGGAGGAGGCGGTCGTGGTGGACCCCGGCTTCGAGGCCGGCCGGGTCCTCCGCCTGCTGGAGCGGGCGGGGAAGCGGCCGGTGGCGGCGCTGGCCACGCACGGG
>DATLZP010000326.1:0-7338 GCA_035573935.1 Actinomycetota bacterium | reverse complement strand
GATCCTCGTGTCCGTGCTCCAGGCCTACATCTTCACGATCCTGACCGCCGTGTACATCGCGGGTGCGGTGCACCCGGAGCACTAGAGGAGGAGTCGGATGGCGCACTTCCTGGGGATCCTCGCGCAGGTCGAGGGCGACGTGGGCACGATCGGCAAGGGCCTGGTCTACGGGCTGGGCGCGATCGGGCCCGGGATCGGCATCGGGTTCCTGGTGGGCAAGGCCGTGGAGGCCATGGCCCGCCAGCCCGAGGCCGCCGGCATGGTCCGGACCACGATGTTCCTGGGGATCGCGTTCGTGGAGGCCCTCGCGCTGTTCGGCTTCGTCCTCTCGTTCATCATCTGAGGGGAGGAGGGCCGATGTCGCTTGCAACCGTCCTCCTCCAGGAGGCCGCCGAGCACGCGCCGAACCCGCTCCTCCCCGAGCCGGTCGAGCTGATCGTGGGGGCCGTCACGTTCCTCGTCGTCTTCGCGCTCCTCTCCCGCTTCGCGTTCCCCCAGCTCAACCGGATGCTGGAGGCCCGCACGGGGAAGATCCAGGGGGACCTGGAGCGGGCCGAGGAGGCGCGGCGGGAGGCCGAGGCGGAGCTGGGGCGCTACCGCGAGCAGCTGGCGAACGCCCGGGACGAGGCCAACCGGATCATCGAGGAGGCCCGCCGGACCGCCGACCAGCTCCGGAAGGACCTCCAGGCGAAGGCGGAGGAGGAGGCGCAGCAGATCGTGGCCCGGGCCCAGGAGGAGATCCGCGCCGAGCGGGACCGCGTCTTCCAGGAGCTCAAGACCCAGGTGGGGCAGATCGCGGTGGAGCTCGCCGGTCGGGTCGTGGCCAAGGAGCTCGACCGGGCGGCCCACGAGCGGCTGATCGACGAGTTCATCGACCAGGTGGCGAGCGGCGGGGACGGTCGTGGCTGAGGCGCGGGACGCGCTGGTCCGGGGCTACGCCCAGGCCGTCCTGGCCGTGGCCGAGGCGGAGGGCGAGCTCGAGGCGGTGGAGGACGAGCTGTTCCGGTTCGCCACCGCCGTCCGCCAGCACCCGGAGCTCCGGGAGGCGCTCACGGACCAGGCGCTCCCCGCCGAGCGGAAGACGGCCATCGTGACCGACCTCCTCGGCGACCGGGCCAGCCCGCACACCGTGACCATCCTCGGCTTCATCCTGGCCTCGGGGCGGGCCCGGGAGCTGGAGCGGATCGCGCGGGCCGTGGCCGAGCTGGCCGCGGAGCGTCGGCGGCGCACGCTGGCCGAGGTCCGGACGGCCGTGCCCCTGGACGGCGATCGGCGGGAGCGGCTCCGGGCCGCCCTCTCGGCGGCCACCGGTCGCGACGTCGAGGTGAAGATCGTGGTCGACCCCTCCGTGGTCGGAGGGGTGTCGGCCCGGGTGGGGGACGAGGTGTTCGACGGGACCGTCCGGAGCTGGCTCCAGCGGGCCCGCGAGCTGCTGGAGCGGGCCTAGCGAGGTGGTGACAGGTGGGTGAGCTGGTGATCGATCCGTCGCGCATCGCCGAGGCGCTGCGGCGCCACGTGGAGGGGTTCCGGCCCGAGGTGGAGCGGGAGGAGGTCGGCCGGGTGGTCGAGGCCGGCGACGGGATCGCCCGGGTCGGGGGGTTGCCCCGGGCCATGGCGAACGAGCTCCTGGAGTTCCCCGGGGGGAAGCTGGGCCTCGCCTTCAACCTCGACGAGGACGAGATCGGCGTGGTGATCCTGGCCGAGGACTTCTCCGACATCGAGGAGGGGGACCCGGTGCGGCAGACCGGGCGCATCCTGTCGGTGCCGGTGGGCGACGCGCTCCTGGGACGCGTCGTGGATCCGCTGGGGCGGCCGATGGACGGCAAGGGCCCGATCCAGTCCTCCGAGACGCGGCCCCTCGAGGTGCAGGCCCCGTCGGTCGTGGCCCGCCAGCCGGTCAAGGAACCGCTCCAGACCGGCATCAAGGCCATCGACGCGATGACCCCGATCGGGCGGGGACAGCGGGAGCTGATCATCGGCGACCGCCAGACCGGGAAGACCGCGATCGCCATCGACACGATCATCAACCAGCGGGACAACTGGCGCTCGGGCGATCCGAGGAAGCGCGTGAAGTGCGTCTACGTGGCCGTGGGACAGAAGGGATCCACGGTCCGGGAGGTGGTGGAGGCCCTCACCGAGCACGGCGCGATGGAGTACACGGTGGTGGTGAACGCACCGGCGGCGTTCCCGGCGTCGTTCAAGTACATCGCGCCCTACGCCGGGTCGGCGATGGGGCAGCACTGGATGTACGGGGGCGAGCACGCGCTCGTCGTCTTCGACGACCTGTCGAAGCAGGCCGAGGCGTACCGCGAGCTCTCGCTCCTGCTGCGGCGGCCGGCCGGCCGCGAGGCCTACCCCGGCGACGTCTTCTACCTCCACTCCCGCCTGCTCGAGCGGTGCGCGAAGCTCGCCGATGCCCTGGGTGGAGGCTCGCTCACCGGCCTGCCGATCGTGGAGACGAAGGGGGGCGACGTCTCCGCGTACATCCCGACGAACGTCATCTCGATCACCGACGGACAGATCTACCTGGAGACCGACCTGTTCTACGCGGGGGTCCGGCCGGCGATGAACGTCGGGATCTCGGTCTCGCGGGTGGGTGGCAACGCCCAGATCAAGGCGATGAAGCAGGTGGCGGGGCGGCTCCGCCTGGACCTCGCTCAGTACCGGGAGCTCGAGGCCTTCGCGGAGTTCGGGTCGGAGCTCGACAAGGCGTCCCAGCAGCAGCTGGCCCGGGGGGCGCGGGTGGTCGAGGTCCTGAAGCAGCCGCAGTACCGGCCGATGCCCGTGGAGCAGCAGGTGATCTCGATCTGGACCGTCACCGGCGGCCACATGGACGACGTGCCGGTCGAGGACGTGAAGCGGTTCGAGGAGGAGCTGCTCGCCTTCATCGGCACCCGCCACCCGGAGATCGGCCGCCACATCGCCGAGCAGGGGGACCTCCCCGAGGAGGTCGAGGCGCAGCTGAAGGCGGCGGTGCTCGCGTTCAAGGAGACCTTCGTCCCCACCGGGGGGCGTCCCGGGACGGTGGCCGCCCTCGGCCGGACCACCCCGCCCGACCAGCTCCGGCCCGACGTGGGTTGGGAGCGGGTGGGGGCCGAGGACGAGGGCGAGGAGCCGGAGGCGCCGGCCACGGCCGAGGAGGTCCGGGAGCGGGCCGGTCCGGTGGGCGAGGCCGACGCGCAGCCGCCGGGCTGATCCGGCGGTCGGGGGGGACGCATGGGCGCCAAGCTGCGGGTGATCCGACGGAGGATCCGTTCCGTCCAGTCGACGATGAAGATCACGCGGGCGATGGAGCTGATCGCCGCCTCCCGGATCCTCCGGGCCCAGCAACGGGTGGTGGCGGCTCGCCCCTACGCCGAGCTGCTGACCCGGGCCATGGAGGACGTGGCCCGTCAGACCGGGCCCCTCGTCCACCCCTTGCTCGAGGAGCGATCCGACCCCCGGGTGGCGGGCGTCCTGGTGATGACGTCCGACCGGGGCCTGGCCGGCGCGTACAACGCGAACGTCCTCCGGCGGGCGGAGGACGTGATGGCCCGGGCCCGGGGGCGGGGCCTGGACGTGGTGCTGTACGTGTCGGGGAGGAAGGGCCTCTCGTACTTCCGGTTCCGGGGGCAGGAGGTGGCCCGGAGCTGGACCGGCCACAGCGAGGTCCCCACGTTCGCCGTGGCGGAGGAGATCGGGGAGGAGGCCATCGGGGCGTTCGCCGAGCGGCGGATCGACGAGCTGCACGCCGTGTACACCGACTTCCGGTCGGCCTTCACCACGCGGCCCACGGACCGCCGTTTCCTGCCGATCGCCCCGGAGGAGGTCGTCGCGGAGCCCGGCCGGCCCCTGCCGGAGTACCTCTTCGAGCCGGCCCCGGGGGCGATCCTGGACGACCTGCTGCCCCGGTACGTGACGACGAAGATCTACCACGCGCTGCTCGAGTCGGCGGCCTCGGAGCACGCCGCCCGGCAGCGGGCCATGAAGAGCGCCACGGAGAACGCGGAGGAGCTGATCAAGGTCCTGACCCGGGTGGCGAACCAGGCCCGGCAGACGGAGATCACGACGGAGATCATGGAGGTCGTGGGCGGCGCGGAGGCCATCCAGCGGGCCGCCGGGGAGTGAGGAGCGAGGACGTGGACGACGCGCGCACGGAGCAGGCGAGGGGACGGGTGGTCCGGGTGATCGGCCCGGTGGTGGACGTGGAGTTCCCGCCGGACGACCTGCCCGAGGTGAACACGGCGCTCCGCGTGGAGCGGACGCTCGACGGGCAGACCGACGTGATCACCTGCGAGGTCGCCCAGCACATCGGGGAGGGCGTGGTCCGGGCGATCGCCCTGAAGCCGACCGACGGCCTCGTCCGGGGCGCCCCGGTCCAGAACACCGGGGCTCCGATCACCGTCCCCGTGGGTCCGGGGATCCTGGGGCACGTCTACAACGTGCTGGGCGAGCCGCTCGACACCGAGCCCGGGAACATCCGGTACGAGGACCGGTGGCCGATCCACCGGGACCCGCCGCCGTTCCAGGAGCTCGAGCCCAAGACGCAGATGTTCGAGACCGGGATCAAGGTGATCGACCTGCTCGAGCCGTACGTGCAGGGCGGCAAGATCGGGATGTTCGGGGGGGCCGGCGTCGGCAAGACCGTGATCATCCAGGAGATGATCTACCGGGTGGCCGAGCAGCACGGCGGCGTCTCGGTCTTCGCCGGGGTCGGGGAGCGCACCCGCGAGGGCAACGACCTGTTCCTGGAGATGACGGAGACCGGCGTCATCTCCAAGACGGCCCTGGTCTTCGGGCAGATGGACGAGCCGCCGGGGGTGCGGCTGCGGGTGGGGCTGGCCGCGCTGACGATGGCCGAGTACTTCCGGGACGTGCAGCGCCAGGACGTGCTCCTGTTCATCGACAACATCTTCCGGTTCACGCAGGCCGGCTCCGAGGTCTCCACGTTGCTCGGCCGGATGCCGTCGGCGGTCGGCTACCAGCCCACGCTGGCCGACGAGATGGGGGAGCTCCAGGAGCGGATCACCTCCACCCGGGGCCGGTCGATCACGTCGCTGCAGGCGATCTACGTCCCGGCCGACGACATCACGGACCCCGCGCCGCACACCACGTTCGCCCATCTCGACGCGACGACCGTGCTCACCCGGGCCCTCGTGGAGCAGGGCATCTATCCGGCGGTGGACCCCCTCGACTCGACGTCCCGGATCCTGGACCCGCGCTACGTGGGGGAGGAGCACTACCAGGTGGCCCGCCGGGTGCAGGAGATCCTCCAGCGGTACAAGAACCTCCAGGACATCATCGCGATCCTGGGGGTGGACGAGCTGTCGGAGGAGGACAAGGTGATCGTGGCCCGGGCCCGGAAGATCCAGCGGTTCCTGTCCCAGCCGTTCTTCGTGGCGGAGCAGTACACGGGGATCCCCGGGAAGTACGTGCCGGTGGACGAGACGATCGCCTCGTTCCGGGCCATCGTCGAGGGCGAGTACGACCACCTGCCCGAGCAGGCCTTCTACATGGTCGGGGGGATCGAGGAGGCCGTGGAGCAGGCCAAGCGGCTGGAGCGGGCCGCCTAGGGGATCCGGTGCCGCTCGAGCTGCACGTGGTCACCCCGGAGCGCGAGCTCTGGTCGGGGCAGGCGGAGACGGTCGTGGCCCGGGGGACGGAGGGCGAGGTGGGGATCCTGCCCGGGCACGCCCCGATGCTGATCCGCCTGGCGATCGGCGCCCTGCGGTGGAGGGCGGGTGCGGGCTGGGAGGCGGCCGTGGTGGACGGGGGGTTCCTCCACGTCACCTCGGGAGGGGGCGGGACCCGCGTGGACGTCCTGGCCGACCACGCCCACATGGCGAACGAGATCGACCTGGCCGCCGCGGAGGCGAGGGCGGAGGAGGCCCGTCGGCGGCTCGAGGAGCGGGACGACGCGGAGGCCCAGGCCGAGCTGGCCAAGGCCCTGGCCCGCGTCTCCGTGGCCCGGCGCTGACCCGGACGGCCCGGTCCCCCTGCGCGTCCCGGAACCGGTCCCGCGGTAGCATCGTCCGACGATCATGGACCGCCTCCTCGTGACCGGCGGCGCGCGGCTCGCCGGGGCCGTGCGCATCTCGGGGGCGAAGAACTCGGCCCTCAAGCTCATGGCCGCGTCGCTCCTCGCCCCGGGCCGCAGCGTGCTCGACGGGGTCCCCCGGATCCAGGACTGCCGGACGATGGGGGAGGTGCTGGAGCACCTCGGCGCCGCCGTGGCCTGGGACGACCACCGGGTGGAGATCGACGCCTCCCGGGTGTCGTCGCTCGAGGCACCCTACGACCTCGTCCGGCGGATGCGGGCCTCGATCCTCGTGCTGGGCCCGCTCCTGGCCCGGGCCGGCCGGGCCCGGGTGGCGATGCCAGGGGGGTGCAACATCGGCTCCCGCTCGATCGACCTCCACGTCCGGGGGCTGGAGCGGATGGGGGCGACGTTCCGGTTCGAGCACGGGTTCCTGGAGGCCGAGACGCCGGGGCTGCGGGGAGCGGTGATCACGCTGGACTTCCCCAGCGTGGGGGCGACCGAGAACATCCTGATGGCCGCGGTGGCCGCCCGGGGCACGACCGTGATCGAGAACGCGGCCCGGGAGCCGGAGCTGGTGGACCTGGCGGACTTCCTCCAGGCGATGGGGGCCCGGATCCGGGGGGCCGGCACGAGCACGATCGAGGTGGAGGGGGTGGACCGCTTCCGCCCCACCCGGCACCGGGTGATCCCCGACCGGATCGAGGCCGGGACGTTCGCGCTGGCGGCCTGCGCCACCGGCGGGTCGGTCGTCCTGGAGGGGGCCCGGCCGGACCACCTCGACCTCGTCCTGGCCAAGCTGGCGGAGGTGGGGGCCGACGTGCTGGCCACCCCGGAGGGGGTGTGCGTGGCCATGGAGGGCCGGCCTCACCCGGCCGACTTCGTGACGCTCCCGTACCCGGGGTTCCCCACCGACCTCCAGCCCCAGATGATGGCCCTGCTGGCGCAGGCCTCCGGGACGTCGATCGTGACCGAGAACGTCTTCGAGAGCCGGTTCATGTTCGTGGACGAGCTGCGGCGGATGGGGGCCGACATCCGCACGGAGGGGCACCACGCCGTGATCCGCGGCGTCGAACGGCTCCAGGCGGCGCCCGTGCGGGCCCTCGACATCCGGGCCGGGGCCGCCATGGTGATCGCGGCCCTGGCGGCCGAGGGCGTCACCGAGGTCTGGGACATGTACCACGTGGACCGGGGCTACGAGGACTTCGAGGCGAAGCTGGAGCGCCTCGGGGCCGAGGTGCGCCGGGAGCGCGCCCTCTCGCCGGCCGTGCCGTGACCCCCTCCCGGCCCCGTGGCGCCGCCCGCCGGCCAGGGCGCGGGGC
>DATLZP010000325.1:0-4173 GCA_035573935.1 Actinomycetota bacterium | reverse complement strand
CGGCGGGACCGCCGGCAGGTCGGAGAGATCGATGCACCCGCCGTCGGCCTCCCCCGCCGCCAGGCGGAGGAGGGCCGGGTTCGTCCGCCGCTCCCGGCCGATCGTGGTGGAGAGGCCGCTCCCGATCCGGCTCCCGCAGAGCGACCCCGCGAGGTGCGTGGGGTGGACCTCGACGTGGTCGGGCAGGGGCAGGATCCGCTCGGCCAGGGTCCGGCAGGCCGCCCGGGCCAGCTCCCGGGCCTCCTCGGGACCGCCCAGCAGGTCCGGCCGGGCCACGTCGCCCACCAGGAGCGCGCCCCCCGACAGGAGCGCCACGGGCTCCTCCGACACCGAGGTGTCGCGGAGCAGCAGCGCCAGGTGCTCCGGGGTGTGGCCCGGGGTGTGGAGGACCTCGACGACGGCCTCCCCCAGCTCGAGCACCTCCCGGTCGCGGAGCGGGATGTGGTCGTAGGAGACCGGGGCGTGCGCCGAGGCAAGCACGCGGCAGCCGGGGGCCCGGGCCGCCACCTCCGCCACCCCGCTCACGTAGTCGTTGTGGGCGTGCGAGTCGAGGACGTAGGCGATCCGCGCCCCCCGGGCCCGGCAGGCCTCCAGGTACTCATCGACGTCGCGGCGGGGGTCGAGGAGCAGGGCCTCGCCGGTCCCCTCGGACAGCACCAGGCTCGCCGCCTGCCCCAGGGCCGGCAGGTGGAACCGCAGCAGCTCCACGCCCCTCCTCCCCTCTCCGTGCGCCTCCACCGTAGGCCACGCCGGGGCCGGCGACCACCCGGTTCCATCCGGGCCGGTCGGGGGAAACATCGGCCCAGAGAGCGGGTGGAAGGAGGTGCGCCATGGGACGCGTCCCGGAGCCCCATCGCAGCCCGAAGGCCCCCGAGGATCGGGGGTGGAACTGGCACGGGACCGCGGAGGCCGACCAGACCGACGCCCTGCTGGAGCACGGCGGCTGGGAGGCGATGGCCACGGCCCACGCCTGGTACGACCCGGAGGCCGATCCCGAGCACGACCCGCCCCGGGAGAAGGGCGCCTACAAGCTCCCCCACCACGAGCTGATCGACGGCGAGCTCCGCGTGGTCTGGGCCGGGGTCCGCTCGGCGATGCAGGTGCTCCAGGGGGCCCGGGGGGGCGTGGATCTCCCGGAGGGGGACCGCGAGGCGGTGTACGAGCACCTGGCCGAGCACTACCGCCAGTTCGACCGGGAGCCGCCCGGCCCGGACGGGTCCCCGGGGAAGTAGTCCGTCGTGGACTACTCGACCCGGCCCCACGTCAGCGGACCAGGCGGGACAGCCGGCGGTCGGCCAGGACCTTCCCCCCGGTCTGGCACCGGGGGCAGTACGTGACCTCGTAGGCCTCGTACGAGACCCGCCGGAGGTCGTCCCCGCACCGGGGGCAGGGGAGGCCGTGGCGGCCGTGCACGGCGAAGCGCCCGCCGAGCTTGGGGGGCAGGCCCCCGGTCCGGCGCCGCTCCGCCGCGAGCGCCTCGGCCAGCACCTCTCCCACGGCGGCCAGGAGCGCCTCCCGCTCCGCCGGCCCCAGCCCGGCCAGCGTGGCGTAGGGGGACAGCCGGGCCCGGTGGAGGACGTCGTCGGCGTAGCCCCGGCCGATCCCGGCCACCGTCCGCTGGTCGCGGAGGATCGTGTGGATCCGGCGCCCGTCGGCCGCGGTGCGGACGAACGCGGCGAAGGCCTCGTCGTGGGGCTCGGGGCCGAGGCCGGCGAGCGGCCCGTCGTCGCCCTCCGCCAGGACCCACAGGCCGGCCTTCCGCTCCGTGCCGAACTCCCTCAGCAGGACCGAGGGCCGCCCGGCGAACCGGAGCCTGGCCAGCGCCCCCCGGGGCCGGGTGGCCCTCGGCGGGTCCTCCACCTCCACCCGGCCCCCCTGGGACAGGTGCACGGCGATCCGGGGGCCGCCCAGGTCGAGCAGGAGGAACTTCCCCCGCCGCCCCACGCCGGCCAGGGTCCGCCCGGCGAGCTCGGAGGGCCGGGGGGACGCCGTCTTCAGCGCCGCGAAGTGGAGGAGGTCGATCCGCTCCAGGGCCGCCCCGGCCAGGAGCGCGTCGAGCCGCTCCGCCAGGGCCTGGACCTCCGGCAGCTCCGGCACGTCAGGCCCTCTTCGCCGCCAGCCCGGAGATCGCCTCCAGCACGCAGCGGTGGGCGAGGGTCGCCGTGAGCTCGGCGTGGTCGTAGGGCGGGGAGACCTCCACGACGTCCATCCCGGCCAGGTCCACCGCCGAGACCACCCGCCGGACCGCCCGGAGCAGCTCCCGGGCCAGGAGGCCGCCGGGCTCCGGCGTCCCGGTGCCGGGGGCGGCGGAGGGGTCGGCCACGTCGATGTCGATCGAGAGGTAGATCCGGTCCGGCCCGTCCAGGGCCTGGGCGATGGCCTCGTCGATCACCTCCTCGGTCCCCCGCTCCTCGATCTCCACCATCCGGTGCCAGCGCATGCCCTGCTCCCGCATCCACTCGAACGTCTCGCGCTCCGGCCAGTACCCCCGCAGCCCGACCTGGACGAAGTTCCGCCCGGCCACCCACCCCTGCTCGATCAGCCGGCGCATCGGGGTCCCGTGGGAGAGCAGCGACCCCCACACGTCGAGCCCCGTGTCGGCGTGGGCGTCGAAGTGCACCACGCCGATCCGCGGGCCCCCCTGGACCTCGGACACGGCGGCCGCCGCGGGGAACGTGACCGAATGGTCGCCGCCCAGCACGATGGGGACCGCGCCGGTCGCCGCCACCTGCCGGACCTTCTCCCGGATCACCCGGTGGGCCCGCTCCAGCCGGGAGGGCACGACCGGCGCGTCGCCGGCGTCCACGCACCGGATCCGGGAGAACAGCTCGGTCTCCAGCTGGATCGACCACAGGTCGCCCACGTGGTACGTGGCGGCCCGGATGGCACGGGGGCCGAACCGGGCCCCCGGTCGGTTCGACGTGCCGTCGTCGAGGGGGGCCCCCACGATGGCCACCTCGGGGTCGGCGGCCCGGAGGGTCTCCTCGTCCGGGCACCAGGGGAGCTTCTGGAACGAGGCGCTCCCCACGTAGGGCGGGAGGATCCGGTCGGGGAACTCCGCGAGCTCGTCCTCCGCCCGGACCTCCGCCTCCCCCGGGAACGCGGGCCCGTCGGCCATCGCGGCTACCGGCCCCGGCGGGCCACGTCGTCCAGGAGGCGGCGGGTGGCCGCGGCCACGTCCTCGACCGCCCGGTCGAACGCCTCCGCGTTCCGGCGGGATGGCGCCCGGTACCCGCTCACCTTCCGGACGAACTGGAGCGCCGCCGCCCGGACCTCCTCCTCGGTCGCCGGCTCCGTCCCCCGCAGCTGCTTGATGCTCCGGCACATGTGGGCGAAGCCTACCGCCTCCGGTCCCGCGCCAGGTCGGCCAGGACCTCCCGGGCCGCGTTCGCCCCCGGGGCCCCGGTGATCCCGCCCCCCGGGTGGGCGCCGGACCCGCAGAGGTACAGGCCGGGGATCCCCAGGCGGTACCGGGCGTGGCCCAGGAGCGGGCGCCAGGCGTAGAACTGGTCCAGGCCGGGCTCGGCGTGGAGCACGTGGCCCTCCGGCAGCCCGAAGGTCCGCTCCAGGTCGGGCGGGGCCAGCACCTCCCGGGCCTCGACCAGGTCGGCCAGGCCGGGGGCGTACGCGTCGAGGGCCTTCACCACCAGGTCCCCCAGGCGCTCCCGCTCCCCCTCCCAGTCCCCCTCCCGCAGCCGGTACGGGGCCCACTGCGCGATCACGCTCATCACGTGCTTCCCGGCCGGCGCCACCGAGGGGTCGACGATCGAGGGGATCACCGCCTCCAGCAGCGGCTCCTCGGAGGTCCGCCCGTACTTCCAGGCGTCGAAGGCCCGCTCCAGCGGATCGATCCCCGGGGCGATCACGATCCTCCCCGCCAGGCGCTCCGGGTCGGCGCCCGGGAACCGGGGCGGGCCTCCCAGCACCAGGTGGACCTTGGCCGCGGTCCCCGAGGCCCGGATGTTCCGGGCCCGCCAGAGGAGGGTGGGCCCCAGCACCACCGGGTCCACCAGGTCGACCAGCGTCGAGCGGGGGTCGGCCCCGGAGACCACGACCCGGGCCGCCACCTCCTCCCCGGTGGCCAGGGCCACGCCGGTGGCCCGGCCGTCCCGGGTCGTCACCGCGACCACCTCGGCCCCGGTGCGGATCTCCGCCCCGGCCTCGAGCGCGGCC
>DATLZP010000324.1:0-3705 GCA_035573935.1 Actinomycetota bacterium | reverse complement strand
CTGGCCACGGGCTGTCGGGAGCGACCCCGACCCGCTCGGATGGTCCCCGGGGACCGCCCGGCGGGCGTGCTCACGACCGGCGCGCTCCAGCGGCTCTCGGTCCTCGGCCGGCTCCCCGTCGGCCGCCGGGCGGTGGTGGTCGGCGCGGAGCACGTGAGCTTCTCCGCGCTCCTCGCGCTGGCGCACGCAGGGTGCCGGCCGCTGGCCATGGTGACCGAGGAGCCCAGGGACCAGACCTTCCTCCCGCTCCGCCTGGCCACGGCGGGGAGGATGCGGGTGCCGGTCCTCACGCGGTGCCGGGTGAGCCGGATCGTCGGGCGCCGGCGGGTCGAGGCGGTCGAGATCACCGACCTCCGGGACGGGGGGATCCGCCGGCTCCCCTGCGACACGGTCGTGTTCACCGGCGACTGGATCCCCGAACACGAGCTGGCCCGCCTCGGCGGGATCGAGCTCGACGGTGGGACCCGAGGTCCCCGGATCGACGCAGCCGCCCGGACGACCCGGGCCGGGGTGTTCGCCGTGGGGAACCTCGTCCACGCCGCCGAGCCGGCGGACGTGGCCTCGGGCTGCGGGACCGAGGTGGCGGCAGGCGTGCTCCGACACCTGGCGGGGGAGCCGTGGCCGCGGGCGGCGGTGCCGCTCCGCCCGGAGCCCCCGCTCGTCTGGGTCTCCCCGAACGCCGTCCCGCCCGGGACGGCAGACGTCCCCCACGGTCGGTTCCTCCTCCGGACCGGCGCGTTCACCGGCCCCGGGGAGGTCGTGGTCGAACAGGGCGAGCAGCGCCTGGCGTCGTTCCGCCTCCGGAGACCCGTGCCGGCGCGCTCGATCCGGATCCCGGCCGGATGGGCGGCCCGCGTGGATCCCTCGGGGCCGCCGGTGGTCGTCGGGCTCCGGACGTAGAGCGCCGGCTCGCGAAGGACTCGCATCCATGTTTCCCTAGCGTTGATGCCGCTTGAACCTGTACCATCGTTGCCGTGGCCGATGCCTATCGCGTGGGGGAGGCGGCGGCCCTCCTCGGCGTCCGCGTGGAGACCCTCCGCCGCTGGGAGCGGGAGGGGAAGCTCCGGACCGCACGGACGAAGGGAGGGCAGCGGCTCGTCCCTGCCCCCGAGGTGGCCCGCCTGCTGGCCGAGCGGCGGGGGGAGCCGGAACCGGCCGTGCTCTCCGCGCGGAACCGGTTCCCCGGCGTGATCACCGCCGTCCGCCGGCAGGGCTTGGTCGCCACGGTGGAGATCATGGCCGGGCCGCACCGCGTGCTGTCGCTGATCACGCGGGAGGCGGCCGACGAGATGGGCCTCCGGCCGGGGATGCGGGCCGTGGCCATGGTCAAGGCGACGTCCGTGATGATCGAGGTCCCGGAGGAGCCGTGACGGCGGCCCGCCGACCCGGGCCCATCGCCGTCCTGATCGCGATCCTCCTGGTCGCCCCGGGGTGCGCGCGGTCGGCCGGCGCGGGCGCGGACCGCGAGCTCGTCGTCCTGGCCGCCGCGTCGCTCACGGAGGCCTTCACCGAGATCGCCGGCGACTTCGAACGGGTCCACCCCGGCGTGCGGGTCCGGCTGAGCTTCGGCCCCTCCGATGGGCTCGCCATCCAGATCGTGGAGGGAGCGCCCGCGGACGTCTTCGCCCCGGCCAGCCCCCGCTGGATGGACGAGGTCGAGCGGCGCGGGCCCGGGGTCTCGGACCGGGCGCCCTTCGCCCGGAACGTCCTCGTCGTGATCACGCCGTCCGACGACCCCGGTGCCGTCCGCAGCTTCGCCGACCTGGCCCGGCCGGGTCTCCGGCTCGTGCTGGCCGCGCCGGGGGTGCCCGCCGGGGACTACGCGCGGGAGGCGCTCCGTTCGGCCGGCATCCTCCAGCCCACCCTGGCCAACCTCGCCTCCAACGAGGAGGACGTCAAGGCCGTCGTGCAGAAGGTCGTGCTGGGAGAGGCCGACGCGGGGATCGTCTACCGGACCGACGTCACCCCGGCGATCCGGGATGAGGTCCGCGTCGTCCACCTCCCCCGGTCCGTCGACGTCACGGCCGTGTATCCCATCGCGGTCGTCGCCTCCACGGGGACGCCCCGTCTGGCCCGCGCCTTCGTCCGGGCCGTGCTGGGCCCGGGGCAGGCGGTGCTGCGGGCCCACGGCTTCCTCCCCCCGCCGTGACCCTCCCCCGGCCGCGGATCGCCCTCGTCGCCCTGGCCGGCCTGGGGGCGACGTTCATCCTGCTGCCGGCCATCGCCCTGCTGGCGCGGGTGCCCTGGGCGACGCTCGTCGCCGTCCTTGGCTCCGGGCTGGCTCGGGACGCCGCCCGCGTGTCGCTCGTCGTCGCCACCGGCGCGGCGATCCTCGCCGCCGGCCTCGGCCTCCCGCTCGCCTGGATCCTGGCCCGGGTCCCGTTCCCCGGACGGTCCCTCCTCCGCTCTCTGGTGGTGCTGCCCCTGGTGCTTCCTCCGGTGGTGGCGGGGATCGGCCTGCTCGCCGCGTTCGGGCGGCGGGGGCTCCTCGGCCCCGCGCTCTCCGTCCTGGGCATCGAGCTCCCCTTCACGCCCGCCGCCGCCGTGCTGGCCGCCGGCTTCGTGGCCTTCCCCCTCTTCGTCCTCCCCGTGGAGGCGGGGATCCGGGCCCTCGACCCCCGCCTCGAGGACGCGGCGGCGACGATGGGGGCCTCCCGACCCCACACGGTCCGGAGGGTCGTGCTCCCGCTCCTCGCGCCCTCGCTCTGGTCGGGGCTCGTGCTCGCCTGGGCCCGGGCGTTGGGCGAGTTCGGGGCCACGATCATGTTCGCGGGGAACCTGCGGGGCCGCACGCAGACGCTGCCGCTCGCCGCCTTCGAGGTGGCCCAGACCGACCCCGCGGCGGGGATCGCGATCGCCGTCGCGCTGGTCGCGGTGTCGGCGGCGATCCTCGTCGCGCTCCGGGGCCGGTTCCTGCGGTGAGCGCCGGCGGCGGCCCGCTCCCGCACCCGACGCGCCCGCCGGCGCTCCGGGTCGACGTCCGGGCCCGGAGGGGGTCGTTCGAGCTCGAGGCGGCCTTCGACGTGCCGGAGGGGGAGACCGTCGCCCTGGTCGGCCCGAACGGGGCCGGGAAGTCCACCCTGGTCGCGATCCTGGCCGGGATCCTCCCCCCGCGCCGGGGCCGGGTCGTCCTTTCCGGGCGCGTCCTCGACGATCCCTCCGCCCGCATCCACGTCCCGCCCCGGGAGCGCCCGGTCGGGGTGGCCTTCCAGGACCTCCTCCTCTTCCCCCACCTCTCCGCCCTGGAGAACGTCGCCTTCCCCCTCCGGGCCCGCGGCGTCCCCCGGCGGGAGGCGCGGGCCCGGGCGCAGGCCCTCCTGGACCGGTTCGGGGTCGCCGCCCGAGCGGGGGCCCGCCCCGCCGCGCTCTCCGGCGGCCAGGCGCAGCGGGTGGCGCTGGCCCGGGCCCTGGTGGCCGACCCCCACCTCCTCCTGCTCGACGAGCCGTTGGGGGGCGTGGACGTCGAGGCCCGGCCGGCGATCCGAGCCCTCCTCTGGGACGTGCTCAGGGGGTCCGCGGGCGTGCGGATCCTGGTGAGCCACGACCCGCCGGAGGCCCTGGCCCTGGCCGACCGGGTACGGGTGCGGATCGGCTCCCGTCCCCCCGTCGTGGCCGAGGTCACCGCGGGGTCCGCCTCGCGGCTCGGTCTGCGCCCCGGCACCGTGGCCTGGGCATCCTTCAAGGCCGTCGAGGTGCGGGTCCTGC
>DATLZP010000323.1:0-2655 GCA_035573935.1 Actinomycetota bacterium | reverse complement strand
CTGCCTTGCACGCAGGGGGTCGCCGGTTCGAATCCGGCCGTCTCCACGTCCGGCCGCGCCCCCCGGCTCGCTCCCCGCCGATCCTGGGATCCGCCGGTGGGCCGTTCCCCGGGTCGGTTGCCGCCGGGAGCGGGCTCCGGTCACTATCACGTCCGATGCCGGTGTTCCACGCCCTGGTCCGGGGGCGGCTCAGCCGGGACGTGTGGGGGGTGGCCGCCCTCCTCTGCGGCCTCGCCCTGGCGGGCTCCGTCGTGGCCGTGCGGCTGGGGGTGGCCAGGGAGGAGGGGGAGGCGCTCTCCCGGGCCGCCACGATCGCCGACGCGGCCGTCGCCCCCGCCCTGACCGGGGACGATCTCTCCGCCCCCATCCAGGGCGACGCCGCCAGGGAGCTGGGGGCCGACCTCCGAGACGCCATCCTGGCCGACCGCCGGATCGTCCGGGTCCGCGTCTGGGCCCCGGACGGCATGCTGCTGTTCTCGACGGACGGGTCCGACGCGGTCGGGCGCCGCATCCCGCCGGTCGACGTCCGCATCACCGACGCCGTGGAGGGCACCCCGAGCGGGGGCGTCAGTACGGAGGACGAGGACCGGCCGGGGCTGGCCCCGGATCCCGAGCCCGTCTACCGAGCGTTCGTCCCGCTCTCGGTGGAGGGGCAGCGCCCGGATGCGGCGGCTGAGGTGGACTTCCGCCACGCGGATCTGGGAGCCTCGGCCAGCCGCCCGTGGCGTGGGGTGCAGCTCGCCCTGGGCGTGGGGCTGATCGCCTCGCTCCTCCTCCTCCTGCTCTCGCTCCGAACCTCTCCCGCTCCGGCCGGGCAGCGTCCGGGCCCGTCCGAGGGGCGCCCCCGGACCGCCCCCGCGAGCCCTTCGCCGCCCGCCGAGCAGCAGGCATCGGCCGGAGAGGCGGCGGAGGACGCCGCGGCCCTGCGCCGCAAGCTCACGCAGGCGGAGGCGCGGATCGGGGCCCTCGAGGGCGAGATCGCGCTGCTCACGAACCAGCTCCGCAAGGTGGAGTCGGAGCGCGGGACGCCGGTGGACGGCGTGGCCGGGGTGCTGCGGGAGGCCGAGGAGACGGTGCAGGAGGCCGCGGCCCGGGCCGAGGAGGCGGAGGCCCGGGCCCGGGAGGCCGAGGCCAGGGCGGAGCGGGCGGAGGGCCGAGCGGAGCAGGCGGAGACCCGGGCGGGGGACGCCGAGGCTCGCCTCGAGGAGGCCCGGTCCCGGCTCCAGGAGACCGAGGCGCGGCTCCAGGAGACCGAAGCGCGGCTGCAGGACGCCGAGGCACGGCTGCAGGACGCCGACGCCCGGGCTCGGCGGGCCGAGGAGGCAGAGGCCCGGGCCCGGGAGGCCGAGGCCAGGGCGGAGCAGGCCGAGGCCAGGGCGGAGCAGGCCGAGGCCAGGGCGGAGCGGGTGGAGGAGGCCGAGGAGCCGAGGGAGGCGCTGGTCCAGGCCACGGCCCGGGCTGAGCAGGCGGAGGCGCGGGCGGCGGAGGCGACGGCACTCGCCGCGGCGGCCGAGGCCCGAGCCCAGGAGCTCGAGGCTCGCCTGGAGCACGCGCTGGCGGGGGCGCAGGCCGCGGAGGAGCTCGCCACCCGCCTCCGGGACGCCGAGGCCAGGCTGGTCGACGCGGAGCGGCGGCTGGCGGAAGGGGCGGAGGAGGGCCGGGGGCCGGGGCCGGGCTTCGAGGAGCGGTTGGCGGCGGCGGAGGCGCGGGCCCGGCGGGCCGAGGAGGCGCTGGAGGAGCTGCGTCGGATGGCCGTGATGGCGCCGGAGGCGGAGGAGTTCCGGGAACGCCTGGCCCGGGCCGGGGCCACCCGCCACCGGCACGAGTCCCAGGACACCGAGACGCTGCTGCGGCAGGCGATCACGCAGGAGCTCCGGCCGGCGCTGTCGCAGCTGCTCGGCGTGACCCTCGCCCTGAAGGCGGCGGTCGGTCCGGACGCCCAGACGTTCCTCCGACAGCTGCACGCGGCCACGCGGCGCCTGGACCGGCTGGTGGGCGACCTCCAGGACGCCCCGAGGCTGGCCGACGGGACGCTCCCCCTGCGGCGGCGCCGGACGGACCTCGAGGCGCTGGTCCAGCGGGTGGTGGGGGAGATGGAGGCCCTCCAGGACCGCGTGCTCGAGGTCGACACGAGGCCGGCCAAGGCCTCGGTGGACGCCGGGCGGATCGAGCAGGTCGTGGAGACCGTCCTGGAGGTGGTGCGGGAGCGAGCCGCCCCCGGGTCGGCGATCTGGGTCGAGGTGGGGGAGGCGGAGGGCGGGGCTCGGATCTCGGTGGAGGACGCCGGCCCCGTGCCGCCCTCCCTCGGCCCGGAGCTCACCCTGGCCGCGCGGATCGTGGAGCTCCACGGGGGCCGGCTCTGGGTGGAACCGCGGGAGCGGGGCGGGACGGCGTTCCGGCTGTTCCTCCCGGAGCGGCCCCCCCAGGAGGCGCCGGCCCCTGCGGCGAACGCCCCTCAGGCGCCGAGCGGGTCCACCGCGTAGGTGGCGAGCAGCTCCTGCTGGATCCGTCCGGCGTCGAAGATCCGGCGGGGGACCAGTCCGTACCGGCGGGACAGCGCCGCGTGGTCCGCGCAGAGCGGGACGAGGCGCCCCCGCGGCACCTGGCCCACGACGTCGGCCCGGGAGCGCTCCAGCCCCCACCGCCAGAAGCAGA
>DATLZP010000322.1:0-5383 GCA_035573935.1 Actinomycetota bacterium | reverse complement strand
GGGGAGGGGCGATGATCGGCGGCGCATCGTGGGATGATGGTCCCCGGGGGTGGGTGAGCAGGTGTCCGGGTCGGACGTCCAGTTGGACCGCGTGACCAAGGTCTTCGGCGAGACGGTCGCCGTGGACGACGTGTCCCTGGGCATCGAGGCCGGCGAGTTCTTCAGCCTCCTCGGGCCGTCGGGCTGCGGGAAGACGACGACGCTCCGGATGATCGGGGGCTTCGAGGAGCCCACCCGGGGCACGATCTCCCTGGGCGGCCAGGACGTGACCGACCTTCCGCCCTACAAGCGAGATGTCAACACGGTGTTCCAGTCCTACGCGCTCTTCCCCCATCTGGACGTCTACGAGAACGTGGCGTTCGGGCTCCGTCGGAGGAAGGTGGACCGGGCCGAGATCGATCGGCGGGTCCGGGCGGCCCTCGAGCTGGTCGACCTCGTGGGCTACGAGCGGCGGCGCCCCCGACAGCTCTCCGGCGGCCAGCAGCAGCGGGTGGCCCTGGCCCGGGCCCTGGTCAACCAGCCGAAGGTGCTCCTCCTGGACGAGCCGCTCGGCGCGCTCGACCTCAAGCTGCGCAAGCAGATGCAGCTGGAGCTGAAGCGGATCCAGTCCGAGGTCGGCGTGACCTTCATCTACGTCACGCACGACCAGGAGGAGGCCATGACGATGTCGAACCGCATCGCGGTGATGCGGCACGGCACGATCGAGCAGATCGGCCCGCCCGAGGACGTGTACGAGAACCCCGCCACCGAGTTCGTGGCGGCGTTCCTGGGGGCCTCGAACCTGCTCGATGGGGAGATCGCCGAGCGCCGGGAGGGCGTGGTCACCGTCCGGCTGGCGAGCGGCGGGGCCGTGCGCGTGCCCGAGGACCGGCTCCCCCGGGACCTCGATACCGTGGTCAAGGTGGGCGTCCGCCCGGAGAAGATCACGATCGTCCCCGACGGGGAGCAGCAGGCGGCCGACCGCAACAGCGTGTCCGGTCTGCTCCGGATGGCCACCTACATCGGCGTCTCCCACCAGTACAAGGTGGAGGGCCCGGGCGGCCAGGAGCTCACGGTCTACGTGCAGAACCTGGGCGCGACGCCGGCCCCCCACCCCGGGGAGCGGGTGCGCCTGGTGTGGAGCCCCGAGCACACGTTCGTCGTGAAGCCGTCGGCACCCATGAGCGAGGAGGAGGAGGAGGTATGAGCGGGCGGGACGACCGTCTGGACGAGGCGCGGCTGCAGGCGGTGTGGAGGAACCGGCTCACGCGGCGGGGGTTCCTCCGCGGCGCCGGCGTGGGGGCGGCCGGGCTCTCCATGTCCGCCATCCTCGCGGCCTGCGGCGGGGCCGGCGGGGGGCCGACCCCCACGGAGCCGGGGGCGGGCCAGGAGCCCTCGGAGATCTTCTCGCAGCCGGACCCCGAGCAGCACGTCGTGTTCGCGAACTGGCCCCTCTACATCGACAAGGCGAAGGACAAGGAGGGGAACGTCTACAACCCCTCGCTCCGGAAGTTCACGAAGGAGACGGGGATCACGGTCGACTACCAGGAGGTGATCCAGAGCAACGAGGAGTTCTTCGCCAAGATCCAGCCGCAGCTCGCGGCGGGCGACCCCACCGGCTACGACATCATCGTGATCACGAACGGCCGGTACATGACGGCGCTGATCAACAACGGCTGGTTGATCCCGCTGGACCCGGAACGCCGGCCGAACTTCGACGCCAACGCCGCCAGCTGGGCGAAGGACCCCGTGTTCGACCCGGGGAACGCGTACACGATGGCCTGGCAGTCGGGGATCACCGGGCTGGCCGTGAACCACGACCTCGTGACGGGCGAGATCGCGAAGCTCGACGACATGCTCGACGAGCGGAAAGT
Organism: Actinomycetota bacterium; assembly: GCA_035573935.1. GTDB lineage: Bacteria > Actinomycetota > UBA4738 > UBA4738 > HRBIN12 > DATLZM01. The sequence goes on along the minus strand of DATLZP010000322.1, from coordinate 3,530 downwards.
GCCGCCCGACAGCGTCGGCGCCATCCCCGGGGACGCCCCCGACCTGGTCATGATCAACCTGGGGATCGACCCCGCGACGTCGGGGCCCGAGGAGTGGCGGGAGGCGGCGGCCTGGCTCCAGCGCCTGCGGGAGTCGCCCACGTTCCGGAAGTTCTACGACCAGGGGTACACGGACGACATGACCGCCGGGAACCTCTCGGTCACGATGGCCTGGTCGGGCGACGTCCTGTACTACGCGCAGTGGGCCGGGTACTCGAACCTGGAGTTCGTCTTCCCCGAGGACGGGGCGCTGCTCTGGGTCGACAACATGGCGATCCCGCAGGGGGCCGCCCACCCCGTGTCCGCCTACGCCTTGATGGACTACGTGTACAAGCCCGAGATCGCCACGATGATCACGGAGTGGGTCCTGTACATGTCGCCGGTCCCGGCCACCCGGGAGTTGATCCTGCAGGACGCGGAGGAGGCGGAGGACAAGGGGTACAAGGGCTACGCGAACAAGCTCCGGGCCACGGCGAACAGCCCCTTCCTGTACCCGAGCGACGAGTTCCTGTCCCGGACCTCGTTCGGCTTCAGCGAGTGGACCGACGAGGCGGCCGAGGAGTGGGACGCGATCTTCAACCCGATCCTCTACGGCTAGCGGGATGGCGGCCACCGCGACGGAGCCGCGGACGGCGACGGGTCCCCCTCCCCGGGGGGACCGCCGGGCCTCGGTCCGCAAGCGGCTCGTGCCGTACGGGCTCCTGGCACCGGGGGGAGGGTGGCTGGTCGCGTTCTTCCTCCTCCCCCTGGGGATCATGGTCTACACGTCGCTCACGAGCGGCGGGGTGCTCTCCGGGGGGTTCCGGTTCACCTGGGAGTGGGGGAACTACGCGGAGGCGCTGACCGACAACCGCCAGTACTTCGCCCGCTCCCTCGTCTACTCGGGCATCGTGACCGGGGCCGCGCTCCTGCTCGCGTACCCCCTGGCCTACTGGATCGCGTTCCGCGGGGGGCGCTGGAAATCCAGCCTCCTGCTGCTGGTCCTGCTGCCGTTCTTCGTCTCGTTCATCATCCGGACGATCCAGTGGAAGTTCATCCTCGGGGACGTCGGGATCGTCCTGGGGCCGCTGAAGGACCTGGGGTTGCTGCCGCAGCACTTCCACGTCCTGGCCACCCCGTTCGCGGTGATCGCCGGGATCACGTACAACTTCATCCCGTTCACCACGTTCCCCCTGTACGTCGCGCTGGAGCGGATCGACCGGAGCCTGGTGGAGGCGGCGATGGACCTCTACGCCAGCCGGGCCCAGGCGTTCTGGAAGGTCGTCTTCCCGCTGTCGCTCCCCGGCGTGTTCGCCGCGGTCATCCTGACGTTCGTCCCGGCGACCGGCGACTACATCAACGCGGACATCCTCGGCAACCCCGAGACGACGATGATCGGCAACATCATCCAGCGGAAGTTCCTCCTCACGCTCGACTACCCGGAGGCGGCCGCGCTCTCGATCGTCCTCATGGTGGGCATGGTGGTGCTGGCCTCGATCTACGCCCGGATCCTGGGGACCGAGGACGAGGCCCTGGCCGGAGGGGTGGCGTGAGCACGGCGACCACGGCGGCCGCCCCCGCGCCGACGGCCGTGCGGGACCTGCCGCCGGTCCACCGGCCCCGCCGTCCGGCCACCCGGTTCGTGCTGCCGGTCTACTCGATCCTGATGATCGTGTACCTCACCAGCCCGGTCTTCCTGATGATCCTCTACAGCTTCAACGACGTCCCCCGGGAGCGGCAGACCGTGCGCTTCTGGGGCCCCACGCTCGACTGGTGGAAGAACCTGTTCGACGTGCCGGGGCTCACGGCCGCCCTCCAGCACTCGATCACCATCGCCATCCCCAGCACCGTGGTGGCCACGATCCTGGGGACCCTCCTCGGCCTGGCCCTCGGCCGGTACGGGTTCCGGGGCCGCGGCCTCACCAACTTCGTGATCTTCCTGGCCATCGCGGTCCCGGAGGTCGTCCTGGGGTCCTCGCTGCTCAGCCTGTTCGTCACCACCCGGGCCGTGCCGCTCGGGTACGGCGCCATCCTGCTCTCGCACATCAGCTTCAGCGTCCCCTTCGTGGCGGTGATCGTGCGAGCCCGGGTGCAGGGCATGGACCGCTCGCTGGAGGACGCCGCCCAGGACCTGTTCGCCTCCCCGGTCACGGCGTTCTTCAAGGTCACGCTCCCGCTGATCATGCCCGGCGTGCTGGCCGGCGGGCTGCTCGCGTTCGTCCTGTCCCTGGACGACTTCGTGATCACGAACTTCGTCTCCGGGACGTTCGAGACGTTCCCCGTCTGGGTGTACGGCGCGACCAAGATCGGGCTCCCGCCGCAGGTGAACGTGCTGAGCACGATCCTGTTCGTCACCGGCCTGGCCCTGGCGGTGCTGAACGTGGCGGTCCAGCGGCGACGGACCTGACGTTCCCGGATCCGGACCCGGGCTGGCCTGGACTCGGCCCCGGCGACGGCCCGGGAGGTGGCGTGCGGCCGAGGCGGCCGAACGGCCGGCCCTGGCGGGACCGGCTCACGAGGCGCGCGTTCATGCGGACGGTGGCCCGGGGGGCGGGGACGGCGGCCGTCCTCCCGATCCTCGCCCGCTGCGCGCCGGAGGCCGTGGAGGTGGGCGCCGGCCCCTCCGGGCCCCGCACGCTCCGGGTGGCGAACCTGCCCCTCGCGCTCCCCGTGGAGACGGGCGTCGGAGACGAGGAGCGGCGGCCCGTCCTGGATCTGTTCACCCAGGAGACGGGGATCCCCGTGGACCACCGGGAGGTGGTGGGGGACCCCTCGGGGTTCGTGCGGTCGCTGCTCCCGCGGCTCCAGGCGGGGGAGCCCGTCGGGTGGGACGTCGTGGTCCTGCCGCTCGGCCCGATCCTCGTGCGGCTGCTCGCGGACGGGTTCCTCCTGGCGCTCCCCGCGGAGCGACCGCACTTCGACGCGAACGCCGCCGGCTTCGTCCGGGACCCGCCCTACGACCCGGGGAGCGGCCACACGATGGCCTGGCGGGGGGACGTCACCGGTCTGGCATCGAACCCCGGGCTCGCGGGGCGCCCGGCCACTGAGCTGGCCCAGCTCTTCGATCCCGCGATGGCCGGGAAGGTGGGGATGCCGGCGGACCCGTACGAGCTGGGGAACATCGGGCTGCTCGCCGCGGGCGCCGAGCCGGCCTCCTCGGGGCCGGAGCAGTGGGAGCGGGCGGCGGCGGTCCTCCGCCGACAGCGCGACGGGGGCATCGTCCGCGGCTACTACGGTCGCCGGGAGGCGATCGAGGCGCTCGCGGCCGGCGACGTGGCGCTGGCCGTGGCCCGCTCCTCCGACGTCTTCCAGGCCAACCCGGGGAACGACCCACAGGGCATCCGCTTCGCCTACCCGGCGGAGGGCGCCCTCCTGTGGATCGACGCGATGTGGGTCCCCCGGGGGGCGGAACACGTCGCGGAGGCGGTGCGGTTCATGGACTTCGTGTACCGCCCGGACGTGGCGGCCATGGTCGCCTCGGCCGGCGGGTGGCTCTCCCCGGTGCCCTCGTC
>DATLZP010000321.1:0-6402 GCA_035573935.1 Actinomycetota bacterium | reverse complement strand
GGTAATCGGGCATCTTCGAGCCGGCCTTCATCCCGGGCGGGTCCTCCAGCCAGCGGCGGAGGTTCTCCTCGGTGAGCCGGAACTTGCACCCCGCGAAGCAGTCCCGGCTGGCGAGGTGCGTGAGGTCGGGGCCGGCGGTGGCCGTGGCGTTCTCGACGCCCCGGATCGCGTGGCAGGCGATGCAGGACCCCAGGCCGCTCGAGAGCGGCCCCTGGAAGACGTCCAGTCCCTTGGCCGCCGGGCCCCCGGAGGGCTGGGCCGCCGGCCGCATCTGCTCCTCCACCCAGGCCTCGAACCCCTGCTGCGTGAGCACCACGACCTCGAACCGCATCCAGGCGTGCGACTCCCCGCAGAACTCGTAGCACTGGCCGGGGTAGACCCCGGGATCGTCGGCCTCGAACACGATGTGGTTCGTCCGCCCCGGGACCACGTCCTGCTTCCCGAACAACCGTCCGGCCCAGAAGGAGTGGATCACCGCGCTCCCGGCCCCGGCGATCTGCTCCGGCGTGGCCTCCAGGGCCAGGTCCACGGTCGTGTCCTCCGGGACGTAGAGCTGGTTCGCCGTCTCGAGGGGCACGCCGCCGCCGGTGTCGAAGCGGGGGTCCGTGTACCGGAACTCCCACCACCACTGGTGCCCGATCACCGTGACGTGCAGGACGTCCGCGCCCTGCGGCCGCCGGGCCAGGTCCCAGATCGTCCCCACGGTGGGCACCGCCACGAAGACGAGGATCAGGGCCGGCGCGATGGTCCAGGCGATCTCGAGCCGCGTGTTCCCGTGGATCTGCGGGGGGATGTCACGGCGGCCGGGGCGGCTCCGGTACCGGAACAGGAAGTAGACCAGCGCCCCCTCCACCAGTACGAAGATCGCCGCTGCCACCCAGAACACCGGGACGAACAGGGCGTGGATCTTCTCCGCGTACTCCCCCGCCGGCCGGAGCGAGTCCTGCGGCGCCTCCCGCGCGCAGGCCGACAGCAGCACCGCCAGCGAGACGGCCCCGGCCCAGAGGCGGCCCCTCCGTCGCAGCGTCCTCACGCCTCCCGCACCTCGAGGATGGTGGGCCCCGGCGGGACCCGGCGCAGCCTATCACCGCCCGGACGACGCTCGGCGGACCACCCCCTCAGACGCCGGCGTACGAGTGCAGCCCCACGATCCACAGGTTCACCACGTAGTAGGTGACGAGGAGCGAGACGAACCCGACCAGCGCCAGCACCGCCGCCCGGCGGCCCTTCCACCCCACCGTGGACCGGGCGTGGAGGTACCCGGCGAAGATCGTCCAGGTGACGAACGACCACGTCTCCTTGGGGTCCCATCCCCAGTACCGGCCCCAGGCCCGCTGGGCCCAGATCGCCCCGGCGATCACGGCGAAGGTCCAGATGGGGAAGGCGAACGCGATCGTCCGGTACGCCAGCCGATCCAGGGCGGCCGTCGGGGGGAGCACCCCCCGCCGGCCGGTCCCTCCCCCCACCGGCTCGTCCGGGGATCCGGCGTGGTCGGGGGGCGCCTCCACGTCCACGGCCCCGCCCATGATGGGGGGCGGGGCGACGGCGGCGCGGCGCTCCCGGGCCTCCTGGACGAGGTACAGGATGGTGAGGACGCCGCCCAGGGCGAACAGCGAGGAGCCGACGATCGCCGCGACGACGTGGATCTTCAGCCAGTAGGAGTTCAGGGCGGGGACGAGCGGCGCAGGTCCGACGTACAGGAGCTCGACCGCGATGGCCATCGTGACCACGGCGAACATGAGCACGAACCCGCCCACCTGTCGGAGCCCGTGGCGGAGCTCCACGTACCCCAGGTAGCCGGCCACGGTGAGGAGCGAGAGCAGCGACGAGTACTCGTACATGTTGCCCCAGGGGACCCGGCCCGCCGCCAGGCCGCGGGCCACGACCGAGACCAGGTGCGCGAGGAGCCCGGCCCAGGCCACGGCCGACGCCGCCAGGACCACCGCTCGCCGGCGGAACGCGAGGTGGTGGAAGTACCCGAGCATCGCGGCGAGGTAGGCGAAGAGCGCGATGCTGAACGCCGTGGTCGAGACCCCGCTCCAGCCGATCGTCGTCATCCCGCCCCCACCCCCGCCGACTCCCGGATCGGGCCCCCGGCTCGCCCCAGCTCCTCCACCAGCCGCCGGAACTCCTCCTCGAAGCGATCGGCGTGCTGCAGGGCGAAGCCCCCCACCCGGACGACGGCGCCGCCCGGCGCCGGATCGGCTCGGAGGAAGAGGCGCCGGCGCGACGAGAAGAGCGCGGGGAGGAGGCCCACGAGCATCAGGATAGCCGCGCCCAGGACCAGCCCCAGCCCCCGGTCCCGGCTCACCTGCAGCACCGTGTAGCGGCGGAGCCCGGCGAACGTCATCGTGAGGCCCGGGGCGTCCGGCTCCACCTCCTCCCCGGTCTCCAGATCCACGGTCCGCCCCAGCCCCAGGGCCCCGGCGGCGATCTGGCGCATGTCTCGCGTGTCGAGGTCGGCGCTCCGCTGCACGCGCTCGGCGTGCAGGTCGCCGCGGTACACCCGGAACAGGAGCACCGGGTCGCGGGCCTCGGTCATCGGGATCGGCCGCCCGGCGAGGAGCCCCACCAGGCCCCGCGCGTCGGGCCACAGGTCGAGCTCCACCCCCAGCTGGGGCGAGAGCGAGGGCAGCTTCAACGCCCCCCGCCAGGGCAGGGAGAGCGGGCTCACCCCCCTGGGCGGAGGGTCCTGCTGGAACGGGATCGGGGCCTGGGCCAGCAGCTGGCCGTCCCGCCGGACCTCGAGCACCGGGGCCCACCCGTACCCGTACTGGTAGACGCGCAGGCCCCCCACCTCGGCCGGCTGGTTCACCCGGATGTCCACCCGCTCCAGCAGCGTGCCGTCCGGGGACAGGAGGTCGGCCCGGGTCACGAAGTCCGTGGGCTGCCCGTCCGGCAGGTACCGGTCCTCGAAGTCCCGGACCCGGATCCGGATCCCCGTGTGATCCTCCCCGAAGAACGTCCCCTCCCGGAGGTTCCCGTCGTAGTTCGCGTGGGCCTCCGTCCACGCCTGCCCCTCCACGATCACCGCGAAGCCGGTGAAGCCGGTGCCCTTGCCCCAGGCCACGCCGACGAGCAGGAGGAAGAACGACCAGTGGAACAGCAGGCTCCCCGCCTCCCGGGCCAGGCCCTTGTCGGCGGCGAGGGCGGCGCCGCCGTCCGGCGCCGAGAGGCGGAACCTCCGGCGGCGGAGGAGGCGGCGGGCCGCGGCCACGGCCTCGGCCGGGGAGGCTCCTACCGGGACCGCCGCGTGGTGGCGGAACCCGTCCACCTCCCGGGCGGGCTGCGGCCGGGTCCGGAGGTTGCGGACCAGGGCCCGGGTCCGGGGGAGGAGGCAGGCGGCGAGGGAGAGCAGCAGCAGCGTGTAGATCAGCGTGAACCACCAGGAGCCGTACACGTCGAACAGCCCCAGCCGGGCGTAGAGCTCCGCCCGGAGCGGGTGGTCCCGGGCCATCGCCGCCACGGCCTCCGGCGAGTTCGCCGCCTGGGGGACGAGCGAGCCGGCGATCGAGGCCAGCGCCAGGAGCAGGAGCAGGACGAGGGCCGTCCGCATCGAGCGGAGCGTGCGCCAGACGAGCGCGAGCGACCGGCGCATCGTGATGCCTCGGGGCTGGGGGACGGACGACATCTCGGGCCCAGCCGATGCTAGCGCAGCGCCGGGCGGCTCAGAGGGGTGGCGTGAAGCGGTTGATGTCGTCCAGGATCGGCGCCAGGAGGCGGGTCCAGCCCACGGTCAGGACGGCCACCCCGATCGCCACCATCACCGCCCCCGAGGCCCCGGCGATCCAGTGGTAGTTCCGCTTCACGACGTCCAGGGCGCCGACGAGCCTCCGGAGCCCCAGGCCGACCAGCACGAACGGGAGGCCCAGGCCCAGCGAGTAGGCGAGGAGCAGCAGGGCGCCCCGGGCAGGGCTCCCCTGGCCGCCGGCGATGGCCAGGATCCCGGCCAGGACCGGCCCGATGCAGGGCGTCCACCCGGCGGCGAAGGCCATCCCCAGGGGGAACGCGCCGGCCGGCCCGGGGCGGACGCGGGCGAGGAACGGCCGCCGCTCCGCGAACAGCCCCGGCCACCCCAGGCGGAGCGCGTAGAGCAGCATCACGACCCCGAACCCGGCGATCACCAGGCCGGCCAGCTTCTCACCCGGGCCGGAGAGGACCAGCCGCCGGACGGCCACGCTCGAGGCGCCGAGGGCCGTGAAGACCACGGCGAACCCCGCCACGAACAGGAGCATCGGCGTCAAGGGGGGCCGGTCGTCCTCCGACGGCGCCCGGGTGCCCGAGACGAACGAGACGTAGCCCGGGACCAGCGGGAAGACGCAGGGCGAGGCGAACGAGACGACCCCGGCGGCGAAGGCCAGGGCCGGGGCCCACCACGAGGCGAGCCCGGTGCGGATCAGATCCTCGAGCACGGAACGCTCCCGGGATCGAGTCTAGGGGCTGCCCCGGGGGCCGGCGCACGAGGGTTGCGGCCCCGGTCCGGAGCGTTCTACCGTAGGGGTGCTCGTGAAATCTTTCACAAGTCCTCCGGCCGGCGCGGCGGGTGGCCTCCGCCGGGTCGGAGGCGGGGGACGGGCGATTAAGATGAGGGTCGCCGCATGAAGCTGCCCCAGGCGCTCGAGGAACGACTCGCTCCGGCCAGGGAGCGCGTCGAGGGGTTCCTCCGGAGCTTCGAGTGGACCTGGACCACCGCGGTCCTGGCGTCGCTCGGCATCGCCTTCTACCTGCTGATCACGGCCGTGGTGATCCCCTCGTTCTGGATGTACTTCGCCGAGCAGACCCTGGGATGGGGCGGACCCACGGACCTCGAGGCGTTCCTCCAGACGCCGATCAGCAAGGAGGGCGCGCTGCAGCTCCGGGACGCGATCGCGATGGGGCTCACGGTGGGGCCCATCGTCACGCTCATGGTGGTGGCCGTGGTGCTCCAGAACTGGCGCCGGAGGCTCCGGGGGACGACCGGGGACGTCCGGCCCACCGGCGGGTACCGATGAGGGTGAGGTAGATGCCGTTCCAGAAGACCGAGGTCGACATCGGCACCGACTACGTGGTCGAGGCGGTGGACCCGGCCTGGCTGGCCCAGGGCGTGAAGTCGCCGAAGCACCTGATGCTCGACCCCGACAACTGCATCCTGTGCCGGGCCTGCGAGGACGTCTGCCCCTGGAACTGCATCTACATGCTGTCGCCGGAGATCGTGGAGGACGCCGCCGACGACTCGGTCGAGGCCGAGGCCCGACAGGCGATGGCCATCTTCGTCGTGGACGACAACGCGTGCACGCGGTGCTCGGTCTGCGTGGAGCGCTGCCCGACCGATACGCTCTATTACGCGCGCCTCCCCGAGGACTCGGGCGGGGTGCGTACGATGGCCGAGGTGCCGATGTCCCAGAAGGCCGAGGCGGGATAGGTCCGGGGGGCGAGGGGGGACGTGAAGGTCAAGCTGCCGACGCCGGGCGAGGCGTTCGACCGGGTCCGCGACACCGAGGTCTGGAAGTCGATCTTCCGCCCGGGGTCGATCTTCCGGAGGGGCTACAAGGACACGTCGAGGGACCGGGCCCTGGCGACGATGAACAACGTCCTGTACCACCTGCACCCGGTCAAGGTGAAGCGCCACGGCCTGAAGCTGACGTACACGTTCTGCCTCGGTGGGCTGTCGTTCTTCCTCTTCATCCTGCTCACCGTGACCGGGATCTTCCTGATGTTCTTCTACCGGCCGATGGCGGGGCTGGGCGAGGCCCAGGCGTACACGGACATGCAGAACATCAGGACGTCGGTGTTCTTCGGCGACCTGGTGCGGAACCTGCACCGGTGGGGGGCCCACCTGATGGTGTTCAGCGTGACGCTCCACATGGCCCGGGTCTTCTACACCGGCGCCTACAAGCCGCCCCGGGAGTTCAACTGGGTGGTCGGGGTGATCCTGCTGTTCCTCACGCTGGGGCTCTCGTTCACCGGCTACCTGCTGCCCTGGGACCAGCTGGCGATCTGGGCCGTGACCGTGGGGACCTCCCTCGCCGGGTACTCCCCGTTCATCGCGAAGCAGGCGAACTTCCTCCTGCTGGGCGGGGTCGTCGTGGGGCCGGAGACCCTGCTCCGCTGGTACGTGCTCCACGTCCTGGCCCTGCCGTTCGTGCTGGTGCTGTTCCTGGCCGTCCATTTCTGGCGGATCCGCAAGGACGGCGGGATCTCGGGACCCCTGTAGGAGCAGGCGATGGCGCGAGAGGACACCCCGCTCGACCAGGAGACGTTCGACCGCGTCCTGCAGGAGCAGCTCTCCCAGGGCGTGGATCGGCGCGTGGCCGAGGGCCGGGCTCGGTCCGCGGCCGTCCGCGCCTACCGGGCGAAGCACGGGGAGCCCGAGGCGGCGGCCCCGGCGGCCCCCGCCACCGGCGACGGCGAGCGGGCCGCTCC
>DATLZP010000320.1:0-3699 GCA_035573935.1 Actinomycetota bacterium | reverse complement strand
CCGCTTGCCGGCGAAGCGCTGGGGGCGGTACTCCTGCTCCACGACGTGGCCGGGGTGGTCGTGCGGGTACCGGTACCCCTCCCCGTGGCCCAGGCTCCGGGCGCCCACGTAGTGGGCGTCGCGGAGGTGGAGGGGGACGGGGTCGGCCGACCGGGCGTCCTCGGTGGCTCGGGCCAGCGCCGTGAGGACCGAGTTCGACTTCGGGGCCCGGGCCAGGTACAGGGCGGCGTGGGCCAGGTTCAGCCGGGCCTCGGGGAGCCCCACCAGCTCCACGGCCTGGGCCGCGGCCACGGCCACCTCCAGGGCCCCGGGGTCGGCCAGGCCGATGTCCTCGGAGGCCAGGATCACCATGCGGCGGGCGATGAACCGGGGGTCCTCGCCACCCTCCAGCATCCGGGCCAGCCAGAAGAGCGCGGCGTCGGGGTCCGAACCGCGGACGCTCTTGATGAAGGCGGAGATCACGTCGAAGTGGGCGTCCCCGGCCCGGTCGTAGACGATCGCGGTCTTCTGCACGGCGTCCCGGGCTCGCTCCACGTCCACGACCGACTCCTCCTCGCCGGCCAGGAGCACGGCGGCCTCCAGCCCGGTGAGCGCCACCCGGGCGTCGCCTCCCGAGACCTCGACCAGGTAGTCCAGGGCCTCGTCGGTGACGGAGATCCCGAGGCCGCCCAGCCCCCGCTCCGGGTCCTCCAGGGCCCGGTCCAGGAGCTTGCGGACCTCCTCCGGCTCCAGCGGATCGAGCCGGATCAACAGCGACCGGGAGAGGAGCGGCGAGACGAGCGCGTGGTAGGGGTTCTCGGTCGTCGCCCCGATCAGCGTGATCGTGCCGTCCTCGATCGCGGGGAGGAGGATCTCCTGCTGGGCCTTGTTCCAGCGGTGCACCTCGTCCACGAACAGGACGGTGCGGAACAGCGTGGTCTTGGCGTGCTCCATCACCCGCCGGGCGTCCGAGACCCCGGAGGTCACGGCGGAGAGCTGCTGGAGGTCGGCGTGGACCGCCCGGGCCAGGAGGAACGCGAGCGTGGTCTTGCCGGTCCCCGGCGGCCCCCACAGGATCATCGAGGGGAGGTGGCCGCCCTCGATCAGCTTCGTGAGCGGCTTCCCCGGGCCCAGGATGTGGCGGTGGCCCACGAACTCGTCGAACGAGCGGGGACGCATCCGGGTGGCGAGGGGTGCATCCGCGAGCATGGGACCAGGAGGCTACCCCAGGACGGGGGACGCGACCAGCGTCGTTCGGCGGAGCCTTCCTCGGGCGTTCCGCCTAGGCGTGGTGGACGATGCGCTCGGGGAGGATCTCCAGGATCACCCGCCGTTGCCCCGGCACCGGGGTCCACGGCACCCCGTCGTACCGGCGGGAGAGCGCGTCGATGTGCTCCAGCGCCCCCTCCTCCCGGTGCCCGACCACCCGCCCCCGCACGATGAGGGCCAGGGTGGGGCGGTCCCGATCGTGGACCGACAGCCCCACCCGGGGATCGCGGCGGACGTTCCGCTCCTTGACCCGGCCGACCACCGTGTTCACCAGGATCAGCCCGTCCCGGGCGTCCACCCACACCGGCGAGACGTGGGGGGAGCCGTCCGGGAGGAGCGTGGCCAGGTGGCCGACGTTCCGGCCGGTGAGGAACCGGACGTCGTCCTCGGAGAGCACGGCCCGGACCCCGGTCACGGCCCCTTCCCCTCCTCCTCCACGACCGCGATGCCGAGCTCCCGGAGCTGGGCCGCCGGGACCGGGGCCGGGGCCCCGGTGAGGGGGTCCTGGCCGGTCTGGGTCTTGGGGAACGCGATCACCTCGCGGATCGCGTCCCGCCCGGCCAGGAGCATGACGAGCCGGTCCCACCCCAGCGCGATCCCGCCGTGGGGAGGGACCCCGTACCGGAACGCCCGGAGCAGGTGCCCGAACTGCTGCTCGGTCTGCTCCGGGGTGAGCCCCAGGACCTCGAAGACCCGCCGCTGGACCTCCGGGTCGTGGATCCGGATGCTCCCCCCGCCCAGCTCGACCCCGTTCAGGACGAGGTCGTACCCCCGGGACCGGGCCGTCCGGGGGTCCAGGTCGTCCGAGGCGGGGGCGGTGAACGGGTGGTGGACCGAGACCCACTTCCCCTCCTCCTCCCCCCACTCGAAGAGCGGCGGCTCGGTGATCCACGCGAACGACCAGGCCCCGGCCGGCACCATCCCCAGTCGGCCGGCCAGGAGCCGGCGGAGGCCGTCCAGGGCCACGTTCGCCCTGCTCGCCTGATCCGCCACCAGCAGCACGAGGTCGCCGTCCCGCCCGCCGGTCGCCGCCCGGAGGGCCTCCACCTCGTCCGCCCGGAGGTGCCCAGCCACCGGCGAGCGGACCTCCGAGCCGGCCAGGGCCACCCACACCAGGCCGGCCGCGCCCCGCCCCCGGGCCTCCCGCACCAGGCCGTCCAGTTCCTTCCGGGACAGGGAGGCGGCGCCGGGGACGGCGAAGCCCTTGACCACGCCGCCGTCTGCCAGGACCGAGGCGAACGCCCGGAGCTCGGTGCGGGCGAAGACCCCGCCCAGATCGGCCAGCTCCATCCCGTAGCGGAGGTCCGGCTTGTCGGTGCCGAAGCGGGCCATGGCCTGGTCGTAGGGGACGCGGGGGAAGGGCGTCGGCACCTCGGCCCCGCTCGCCTCCCGGACCAGCGCGGCCATGAGCGGCTCGACGAGGCCGAGCACGTCCTCCTCGTCCACGAACGACATCTCCAGGTCGAGCTGGGTGAACTCGGGCTGGCGATCGGCCCGGAGGTCCTCGTCCCGGAAGCAGCGGACGATCTGGTAGTAGCGGTCCTGGCCGGCCACCATCAGCAGCTGCTTCAGCTGCTGGGGGGACTGGGGCAGCGCGTAGAACGCCCCCCGCTGGAACCGGGAGGGGACGAGGAAATCGCGGGCCCCCTCCGGGGTGCTCCGGGTGAGGATCGGCGTCTCGACCTCCACGAAGCCCCGGGCGTCGAGGTACTCCCGGGTCAGGCGGGTCACCCGGTGGCGGAGCGCGAGGAGCCCGGTCATCTCCGGCCGGCGGAGGTCCAGGTACCGGTAGCGGAGGCGGAGGTCCTCGTCGGCCTCGGCCCGGTCCTCGATGGGGAACGGGGGCGTCTCGGCCACGGTCAGGACCTCGAGCTCGGCCACATCCACCTCGACCTCGCCGGTGGGGATGGCCGGGTTCACGGTCCCCTCCGGCCGGAGGCGGACCTCCCCCCGGACCCGGACCACCGACTCCGTCTTCAGGTGCTGGGCGGCCGCGTGGACGTCGGGGCGCTCCGTGGGGTGGAACACGAGCTGCACGACCCCCCACCGATCGCGGAGGTCGACGAAGGTCACGCCGCCGTGGTCCCGGCGGCGGGCCACCCACCCGCAGAGCGTCACCTCCGCCCCGGCGTGCTCGGCGCGGAGCCCGCCGCAGGCGTGCGTGCGCATCGCGGTGGCGAAGGGATCGGCCATCAGGCCTCCCCGGCCAGCCGGGCCGGGAGCTCGCTCGCCGCGACCGGCTCCTCCCCCCCGTCGGCCAGGCGCTTCAGCGTCACCGTGCCCGTCGCCGCCTCCCGCTCCCCGACGATCGCCGCGTAGCGGGCGCCGGCCCGGGCCGCCATGCGGAGCTGCGCCTTCAGCGGACGGTCCTCGAACGCGCCGTCCGCCGCCACGCCGGCCGCCCGGAGCGCCCGGACGAGCTCCCGGGCCCGGGCCCGGCCACCCTCCCCC
>DATLZP010000319.1:0-5939 GCA_035573935.1 Actinomycetota bacterium | reverse complement strand
CTCCTCACCGCGGCGGTGACCGGGAGGGACCGGGCCCGGATCCTGGAGGGCATCGCCCGGGGCCGGGTGGACCTGGTCGTGGGGACCCACGCGTTGGTCCAGGAGGGCGTGGCCTTCGCCGATCTGTCCCTCGCCGTGATCGACGAACAGCACCGGTTCGGCGTCCACCAGCGGATGGCGCTCAAGGGCAAGGGCGGCGCGCCGGACGTGCTCGTGATGACCGCCACGCCGATCCCCCGGACGCTCGCCCTCACGTACTACGGGGACCTGGACGTCGTCGTGCTGGACGAGCTGCCCGGCGGGCGGCAGCCGGTCGAGACCCGGGTGGCCCGGACGCCGCAGGAGCGGGACGCGGCCTACGACCTCGTCCGGCGGGAGGTGGCCGCGGGACGGCAGGCGTTCGTCGTCACCGCGGCCATCGACGAGGGGAACCGCCTGGAGGTGCGGGCGGCGGAGGCCGAGGCGGAGCGGCTGGCCGCCGAGGTGTTCCCGGACCTCCGGGTGGACGTCCTCCACGGGCGGATGCGTCCCGCCGAGAAGGAGCGTCGGATGGAGGCGTTCCGGTCGGGGGAGACCCAGGTGCTGATCTCCACGACCGTGATCGAGGTGGGGGTGGACGTGCCGAACGCCACCGTGATGCTCGTGGAGAACGCCGAGCGGTTCGGCCTGGCCCAGCTCCACCAGCTGCGGGGCCGGATCGGCCGGGGGACCCATCGCTCGTACTGCGTGCTCTTCGACGAGAGCGGGCCCGACAACGCCGAGGCTCGGGAGCGCCTGGCGGCGATGGTCCGGACCACGGACGGGTTCGCCCTCGCGGACGAGGACCTCCGCCTGCGGGGGGAGGGGACCCTGTTCGACGTCCGGCAGTCGGGGCTGCCCGACCTCAAGCTGGCCCGCCTGGCGGAGGACCTGGAGCTCGTCCGACGGGCCCGCCGACGGGCCTTCGACCTGATCGAGGAGGACCCGGCCCTGGAGCGCCATCCGGCGCTCATGGCGGAGCTCCGGGGACGGTTCGAGCGCTCGATCGACTGGTTGTTCCACTCCTGAGGGCGGGTGCCGGTTGCCAGCACGGCCCGGGCCCCGGGTCCCTCGACCGGGGGTCGCCCAGCGAGCCCATGGAAGGGCGGCCCCGGCCCCCGTACGCTGTTGCCTCACCGGACATGTCCGCGCCCTCCCGCCCCGGCCGCCCCGGCGGCGCCTCCTCGACCGTCCCCCCCGACGGGGGCCCCGTCCCGCCCGGGGCCGGCGAGGACGGGCTGTTCCTGCGGGCCCCCGTGCCGATGTGGGTCTTCGACCGGGAGACGCTCCGGTTCCTGGCGGTGAACGACGAGGCCGTGGAGCGCTACGGCTACCCGCGCCGGGAGTTCCTGTCGATGACGATCGAGGACATCCGGCCCCCGGAGGACGTCCCCCGGGTGCGCCAGGAGGTGGCCCGGCCCCGGGCCGGCCGGGGGAGCACGGGCACGTGGCGCCACGTCCGCCGCGACGGATCGGTCCTCGACGTGGAGGTGACGGCGGTCGACGTCACCTACGCCGGCCGGCCGGCCCGGCTGGCGGCGGTGGTGGACGTCACCGAGCGGGAGCGGGCCCGGCGGGAGGGGGAGCGCACGGAGGCCCGGAGCGCCGCGATCGTGTCCTCGTCGCTCGACGCGATCGTCCTGATGGACCACGAGGGACGGATCACGGAGTTCAACCCCGCCGCCGAGCGGATCTTCGGGTACCGACGGGAGGAGGTGCTGGGTCGCCCGCTCGGCGAGACGATCGTCCCCCCCGAGCTCCGGGCCCGGCACCGGGAGGGCCTGGAGCGCCTCCGGCGGACCGGCCGGGCCCGCGTGCTCGGCCGGCGCCTCGAGCTCACGGGGATGCGGGCCGACGGGACCACGTTCCCGGTCGAGCTCACGATCCTGCCCGTGGACGTGCCGGGGGAGCCCCTGTTCGCGGGGACGATCCGCGACATCAGCGATCGGAAGCGGGCGGAGGAGGAGCTCGCGGCGTGGGGCGCCATGTTCGAGCTGGCCCGGTGGGGGATCGCCGAGGTCGACCCCGCCGCCCGGACCATCGTGCGGGCCAACCCGGCGTTCGCGGCGATGCACGGGTGGACGCCCCACGAGCTGATCGGGCGGGCGCCCATCGAGCTCTACGTGCCGACGGAGCGGGACCGGGCCCGGGCGGCCGTGGCCGAGGCCACCCGCACCGGCCACCACGTCTTCGAGGCCGCTCGGCTCCGGCGGGACGGCTCGACGTTCCACGCGCTCGTGGACCTCACGGTGGTCCGGGACGAGGGGGGCGGGGAGGCGAAGCGGCTCGTGAGCGTGCTCGACGTGAGCGACCTCCGCCGGGCCCGGGACCGGCTGGCGTTCCTGGCCGAGACCGGGGCCCTCCTCTCCGCCGGGGAGGAGCCGGAGGAGGTCCTGGCCCGGGCGGCCCGGGCGGCGGTCCCGGCCGTGGCCGACTGGTGCGCGATGGACCTGCTCGAGCCCGACGGGTCCCTCCGCCCGGTCGCGCTGGTGCACCCCGACCCGGCGATGGTGGAGCTGGCGGAGGGGCTCCGCCGACGCTTCCCCCCGGCGGCGGAGGGGCTCCTCGGAGAGGTCCTCCGGACGGGCCGCCCCGCGCTGCTCCCGGAGGTCCGGCCGGAGATGCTCGAGGCGGCGGCCCGCGGCGAGGAGCACGCCCGCCTCCTCCGCGAACTGGGCCTCCGCTCGGCCGTGGTCGTGCCCATCGCCACCGCCGAGCGGGTGGTGGGGGTCGTCACGATGGTCGCGGCGGGATCCGGGCGGACGTACGGGCCGGAGGACCTGGCGATGGCCGAGGAGTTCGCCCGCCGGGCGGCGGGCGCCATCGAGCAGCACGCGCTCTACGCGGAGACCCGCGCCCTGAACCTGGAGCTCGAGCGGCGGGTGGCGGAGCGGACCCGGGAGCTCGAGGAGATCAACGCGGAGCTCGACGCCTTCGCCTACTCGGTGTCCCACGACCTGCGGGCCCCCCTCCGGGCCATGGAGGGGTTCGGCCGGGCCCTGGAGGAGGACATGGCGGATCGGCTGGACGAGGCGGGGAGGGACCACGTCCGCCGGATCGTCCGGGCCGCCCGACGGATGGACGAGCTGATCCAGGACCTCCTGGCGTACAGCCGGCTCACGCGGGCCGAGCTGCAGCTCCAGCCGGTGGACCTCGACGCCTGCGTGGCGGAGGCCCGGGAGCGGGTGCAGGCCGAGATCGAGGCCCGCGGCGGGGTGGTCGAGGCGGGCCGGGGGATGCCCCGGGTCGTGGCCCACCCCGCGACCCTGGTCCAGGTGCTTGCGAACCTCCTGGGGAACGCGGTGAAGTTCGTGGAGCCGGGCGTCGTCCCCCGGGTCGAGGTCCGGGCGGAGGAGGGGGGAACGGTGGTGCGGATCGAGGTCCGGGACAACGGCATCGGGATCGCCCCCGAGCACCAGGAGCGCATCTTCCGGGTGCTCGAGCGGCTGCACGGCGCCGACGCCTACGCCGGCACGGGGATCGGCCTGGCCATCGTCCGCCGGGCGGTCGAGCGGATGGGCGGACGGGTCGGGGTGGTGTCGAGCCCGGGGGCCGGCAGCACGTTCTGGATCGAGCTGCCGGCGGGGGAGGGCGCGTGACCGCGATCTCGCAGCTCGCGATCCTGTTGGTCGAGGACAACCCCGACGACATCGAGCTGATCCGGCGGGCGTTCCGCCGGGCGAACGTGGCGAACCCCATCCACGTCGTGACCGACGGGGAGCAGGCGCTGGCCTACCTGTCGGGGGAGGGGGAGTACGCCGACCGGTCCCGCCATCCCCTCCCGGTCCTCGTCCTGCTGGACCTGAAGCTCCCCCGCCGCTCCGGCCACGAGGTCCTGGGGTGGATCCGGGCCCGGGAGGGCCTCCGACGGCTCCCCGTCGCCATCCTCACCTCGTCCCGGGAATCGGCCGACGTGAACCGGGCCTACGACCTCGGGGTGAACGCGTACCTCCAGAAGCCCGTGAGCTTCGAGGCGCTCTCGGAGCTGGTCCGGACGTTGAACCTGTTCTGGCTGATCCTGAACGAGAAGCCCGACATCGGGTGATCCCATGCTCGAGAGCCCCGCCCCCGCCAGGACGCTCCGGGTCCTGATCGTGGAGGACAGCGACGACGACGCCGCCCTGCTCCTGCGCGAGCTGCGCCGGGCTGGCTACGACCCCCTCCACGCCCGGGTGGAGAACGGGGACGACCTGGACCGGGCCCTCCGGGAGGGGGCGTGGGACCTCGTGCTCTGCGACTACCGGATGGGGTCGTTCCAGGCCCCGGACGCCCTGGCCATCCTGCAGCGCCGCGGCGTCGACGTCCCGTTCATCGTGGTCTCGGGGACGGTGGGGGAGGACGTGGCCGTGGAGATGATGCGGGCCGGCGCCCACGACTACCTGATGAAGGGGAACCTGGCCCGCCTGGTCCCGGCCATCGAGCGGGAGCTCCGCGACGCCGGGGTCCGTCGGGAGCGGCGGGCCGCCGAGGCCCGGCTCCGGGAGGCGGAGGAACGCTACCGGAGCCTCGTCGAGCGGGTCCCGGCCGTCGTGTACCTGGCCGAGCCGGGCTGGCACGGCCGGTGGCTGTACGTGAGCCCGCGGATCGAGCAGCTCGTGGGCTACGCGCCGGAGGAATGGCTGGCCGACCCCGCCCTCTGGATCGAGCGGCTCCACCCGGACGATCGGGAGCGCGTCCTGACCGAGGACGACCGCCGGCTGGCGTCCGCCGACCCGATCGTGGCCGACTACCGGCTGCTGGCCCGGGACGGGCGGACCGTGTGGGTCCACGAGGAGGCCGACGTGATCGAGGACGCGGAGGGGCGCCGCCTCCTCTGGGGCCTGCTCTCCGACGTCACCGAGCGACGGGAGACCGAGGAGCGGCTGCGGCGGAGCGACGAGCAGCGGCGGCGCCTGCTGTCCAAGCTCGTGGCGTCGCAGGAGGAGGAGCGCATCCGGATCGCCCACGACATCCACGACGACTCGATCCAGGTGATGACCGCGGTGGGGATGCGCCTGGAGGTGCTCCGCCGCCGGCTCCGCGATCCCGAGGACGTCCGGGTCGTGGAGCAGGTGGCCGAGACCGTGGCCAGCACGATCGCCCGGCTCCGGAACCTGTTGTTCGAGCTCCGGCCCCCCGCCCTGGACCGGGAGGGGCTGGCGGCGGCCCTCCGGATGTACCTCACGGGATCGAGCCCCACGCCGGTGTGGGAGCTCGACGACCGCCTGTCCCGGGAGCCGTCGCCGGAGGCCCGGGCCGTCCTGTACCGGATCGCCCAGGAGGCCCTGATGAACGTCCGCAAGCACGCGCGGGCGTCGCGGGTCGCGGTGGCCCTCCGGGACGAGGGGGAGGGGGCCCTGGTGGAGGTCCGCGACGACGGCGTGGGGTTCGACCCCGACGAGGCCGAGGGGTCGCGGCCCGGGCACCTCGGCGTGGTCTCGATGCGGGAGCGGGCCGAGCTGGCCGGCGGCTGGTGCCGGGTGGAGAGCGCCCCGGGGCGGGGGACGGCGGTGCGGGCCTGGCTGCCGCTCGAGGCTCCGTCCCCCCAGGCCGGCCCGGAAGGCTGAGGCCGGGGCGCGCATCGGGACCGCGGGGCTCGTGGGGGGCGGCCGGTGCGGGTGATCGCCGGCACCGCGAAGGGGACCCACCTGGCGTCCGTGCCCCCCGGCGTCCGCCCGGTCTCCGACCGGGCCCGGGAGGGCCTCTTCTCCAGCCTGGGCGGGGCCGTGGCCGGGGCGTTCGTGCTCGACCTGTACGCCGGCACGGGGGCCGTGGGGATCGAGGCTCTCTCCCGGGGGGCGGCCGGGGTCGTCTTCGTGGAGCGGGCCCCGGCCGCCGTGGCCACGATCCGGGAGAACCTCCGTCGCACGGGGCTCGAGGCCCTCGGCGAGGTCGTCCGGGCCGACGTCCCCCGGTTCCTGCACCGGACGAGCGAACGGGCG
>DATLZP010000318.1:0-4410 GCA_035573935.1 Actinomycetota bacterium | reverse complement strand
TCCCTCGGGCTGCTGTTCGTCTCCCCCCACCACGCCGGTGCTGCCGGGGAGGTCCTGGCCGCCGCCCGGGAGGCGGCGGGCGTGGAGCGGCTGATCGGCTGCGTGGGCGAGGCCGTCGTGGGCGGCCCCCGGGAGGTGGAGGACGGCCCGGCCGTCGCCGTCTGGCTGGCCGCCCTCCCCGGCGCGGTGGAGACCTTCGGCGTCTCGTTCGCCCGCACGGGCCGGGGCGGGGTACTCCACGGCTACCGCCCCGTCCCCGGGTCGGGGGCCCACCTGCTGATCGCCGACCCGTTCTCGTTCCCCGCCGAGCTCTTCCTCCGGTACCTGGAGGAGCGGCTGCCCGGCACCGTGGTGATGGGCGGGATGGCGAGCGGCGCGACGGGACCGGGCGGCACGCTCCTGTTCCTGGACGGCGAGGTCCGCACCGAGGGCGCGGTCGGCGCCGCGCTGGGGGTGGGGCTCCACCCCCTGGTGTCGCAGGGCTGCCGGCCGGTGGGCGGCCCGTACACGGTGACCGCCGCCCGGGGGAACGTGGTCCTGGAGCTGGGCGGGGTTCCCCCCCTCCGGCGGCTGGCCGAGATCCTGCAGCGCGTGCCGCCGGAGGACGCCCAGCTCCTGCGGCGCGGGGTGCAGGTCGGGCTGGTGATCGACGAGTACGCCGAGGACCCGGGGCCCGGCGACTTCCTGATCCGGGGGGTCCTGGGCTTCGACCCCCGGACCGGCGCGATGGCGGTGGGCGAGGAGGTGGAGGTGGGGCGCACGGTCCGCTTCCACGTCCGCGACGCGCGGAGCGCCGATCGCGACCTCCGGGAGGCGCTGGAGCGCGAACGGGCCGCCGGGACCTTCGCCGGCGCGCTGCTCTTCACCTGCAACGGGCGGGGGTCGCGGTTGTTCGGCCGACCGAACCACGACGCGGCGCTCGTCGAGGAGCTCCTCGGCGGCCTCCCCCTGGCCGGCGCCTTCTTCGCCGGGGAGATCGGGCCCGTGGGGGGGAGGAACTTCCTCCACGGCTACACCGCGTCGCTCGCGCTGTTCGGGGAGGGGCCCGCGGCCCACCAGGCCCAGCGCTCGACGTCGATCGCCAGCGCCGGGCCGGCCGGCGGCCGCTCCCGGTAGGGGGGGTACTTCCCGGCCAGGGCGGCCAGGCCGGCGTCCCGCTCCGGCCCGGGTCCCACCACCCGGGCCCGGCCGTCCGCCCGCACCCACCACAGGCGGGTCCAGTCGTCGTCGTAGGCGTCCACCAGGACGCTGGCCCGGGGGTCGCGCTCCAGGTTCGCCAGGCGCTGGAGCCGGGGGGTGCGCTTCGGCTTGTCGTCCACGGCGGACCAGATCGTGTCGCCGACGAGCGCGAAGACGATGGGCACGACGTGGGGGCCGCCGTCCGGCCGCACGGTGGCCAGACGGGCCACCGGGGCCGCCTCCAGGAGCCGGCGGGCCTCCCGCGCGTCCACGGGACCACCGTAGCGCGGCCGGGGGCTTGACCGGCGAGGCCCCGTAGACTAGAAATAGTAGGGGCTAGTGATAGAGACGGTTCGGCCGGACCGGGACCGGGTAGGGGAACGAAGGACCGGAGGGAGGAGGGAACGCCATGTGCATGACCTGCGGCTGTGGTGAGCCGAACGCCGACCACGGCGACGAGCGGCACATCACGTACCAGCGGCTCCAGGAGGCGGCCCAGGCGGCGGGGATCTCGCCGGAGGAGGCGGCCCGCAACATCCAGGAGACGCTCTCCAAGGCCTGACGGGGCCGGGCGGGGAGCCCGGGCCCGGTCCGGGCTCCCCGCCACCCGTCGCTCCGGAAGGAGGGTTCCCGTGTCCACGTTCCTCCGCACCCGTGCGCCCACCGGACGACCCTGGACGGCCCGGGAGATCGCCCAGGGCATGCCGCTCGGCCATCCCACGCACGCGGTGCTCGTGCACTTCCCGGTGGCGTTCTTCCTGGGCGCCCTGGCCCTGGACGTCGCGTCCCGGTGGGGACGCTTCCCCGCCGCCCCCCTGGCCGCCACCTGGGCCCTCGTCGCCGGGGCCCTGGCCGCCGTCCCCACGGCCCTCACCGGCCTCCTGGATCGGGCCGGGATGGTCCGAGGCTCCACCAAGCGGCGGTGGGCGACCCGTCACGCCCTGGTCCAGGCGGGGGCGGTCGTGCTCTTCGTCCTGGCGCTCCTCCTGCGCCTCCCGGACCGGGGGCGGCCCGAGGCCGAGGCGCTGTGGATCGGGGTCGAGGCGGTGGGGGCGGCGGTCCTCGTCGTGGGACAGTGGCTGGGCGGGATGCTCGTCTACCGCATGGGGATGCGGGTCTCGACCGGATCCCCGTCGGGGGGCTGAGCTCAGGCCGGGAGGCTCGCGATCTCCGCGGCGACCTCCCGGGGGTCCCACAGGACGCCCCACCGGTCCACGATCACCCCGTCCGGCCCGATCAGGTACAGCCAGGGCTCGACCAGGTTGCCGTCGGGCAGCGTGAGCCACCGGGCGGCCGCCTGGTTCACCTGGGTGTCGAAGCGCTTCCAGATCTCCACGTGGATGAACGCCGCCCGGTTCCCGTACCGTCGCGCCAGGTCCTCCACCGCGCTCACCACCGGGCCGCAGAAGCGGCTGATGCAGTAGACCGGCGTGGCGAACACGACGACGGCGGGCCGTCCCTGCCGGATCGCCTCCCCGATCGTCCATCGGTGGAGCTCCGGGTCCGGGATCCTCCCCGTCTCCACGGCCCGGGAGTCGATGGCCTCGGGCGGCACGTCGGAGTCCACCGTGAGGTTCTCCGTCCGGGGAGCGGCGTCCCCCGGCGCCGGCAGCGCGGGCCGGGCGGCCACGGAGAACGTGGCCTCCGCCGACACGCGTCCCACCCCCTCCACCTCGGCGGCGAGCTGCACGACGTAGACCCCGGGACGTTCGAACCGCAGCCCCTCCGCCTGGTACACGCCCCGCGCCTCCGAGGGCTGGGTGAGGGCGGGCCCGCGCCCCCGCCCGTCCGGCATGCCCGGGGTGGGGATGAACGCGGCGGGCTCCTCGGCCACGAGCCGGGGCTGGGGGAGCGGGGCGTCGGCCGGCCCCGTGTAGGAGATGCGGAACGTCGCGGTGCCGAAGGAGAGGAACCGCCCATCGTCGGCGAAGGCCCCCACCAGCAGGCGCTGCGGCGCTCCCACGTACAGATCGGCGCTCGCCACCTGCGCGGCGATCCCCGGGCCGGTCGGGCCGGGGGAGGGGGACCGGCTGCCCCCTCCGGAGCAGGCCGACGCCACCAGGGCGAGCGCCGGCAACAGGAGGAGGAGGCGGCGGGCCATCGTTCCCCCCATCATCCCAGGTCCCCGGCTCACGCAGGGCAATCGGGGGCCGGCAGCCCAACCACCCGGAGCGCCTCCCGGGTCGCGGCCAGGAGCGCCTCGGCGTCGCGGCCGAGCGTGGGCGGGAGCTCCTCGCGTCCGAGGTCCTCCTCGACCCGCTCCTTGGCCACCAGCAGCGCCCCGGCGGCCCCGGGGTCGACCGGCTGGGCCGCGGCGGCCAGGCGGTGCAGGCCGTCGTGGGCCAGGTCGTAGAACGCGGCGTTCGCCTCCTCCCGGTCCGCTCCCGCCGGGCCCAGCAGCCGGCACAGGCCCTCCACGATCCGGCGGGCGTCGGCCCCGGTGACCACGCCCAGCGCCCCGGAGGCCCGGGGACCGGCCGAACCCTCCGTCCGGGCCCCGCAGGCGGCGGCGAGGAGCGCGAGCGCCACCGCCGCGAGGGCCAGCCGTCCCATCCGCTCCCTCCTCATCCCGCCTCCTGGATCCGGGCCCGGAACCCGCACCCCGGGCACCGCCGGTCGCCCGGCTGGAGCGTCCTCCCACAGTACGCGCACGGTCCCCGGTCCCGCCGTCCGGCCGGATCGGTCCCCGGCCGACGCCGGAGCCCCTGCCACCCCACCATGGCCAGGACGGCCGCGGCGGCCATGATGAGCTCGTCCCACCCACCGGCGTGCGCGAGCACTCACCCTCCCGACAGCAGCACGAGGCCGATCACCGTGAACAGCACCATCACCGCCAGGAGCGCGTACTGCGTGCGGAGGGCGAGCCCCGGGGGGAAGACCGCCACCGCCCGGTCGTGGGCCAGGACCACGCCGCCCACGTGCCCGGCGACGATCGCCGCCACCTGCACGTACCAGATCGTGGTCGGCGAGACCAGCGTCAGGTCCACCGCCCGGTGTGCCGTTCCGAACAGGTCCCACCCCCGGCCGAAGGGATCAGAGATGAGCGCCAGACCCAGCTGACCCTCCAGGACGAGGAGCGAGAAGTAGTGGGCGAGGGCGTAGGCGAACGCGATGGGGACCAGGCTGTGCGCGAAGCGGACGGCGAGCGGGTGCCACCCTCGGCGGGCGATGGCGGCGGCGGCCGACATCGCGAGTGCGTAGGCCCCGGCCACCGCGGCGATCGCCCCCAGG
>DATLZP010000317.1:0-6184 GCA_035573935.1 Actinomycetota bacterium | reverse complement strand
CCCGCCCCTTCACCCGGTTCAGCCGGTCCAGGTTGCGGGGGTTCCGCGGGTCGGCCAGCAGGCTCCGGTGCCCGAGGGCCCGGGGCCCCCACTCGCTCCGCCCCTGGAACCAGGCCACGATCCGGTCCCTGGCCAGCGCGTCGGCCACCACCCCGGGGAGGTCGGCCGGCCGCTCGAACGGCACCCCCGCCTCCAGGAGCCACGCCTCCAGCTCCTCCTCGGACCACGCCCGGCCCAGGGCGGCCGTCCGCATCGGCTCGGGCCGGTCGCCCAGCCCGCCGGCCAGGTACAGGGCGGCGCCGAGCGCCGTCCCCGCGTCGCCGGCCGCCGGCTGGACCCACACCTCGTCGAACGGCCCCTCCCGGGCCAGGAGGGAGTTCGCCACGCAGTTCAACGCGACGCCCCCCGCCATCGTGAGCGCCCGCTCGCCGGTGCTCCGGTGGA
This sequence comes from Actinomycetota bacterium, assembly GCA_035573935.1. Taxonomy (GTDB): domain Bacteria; phylum Actinomycetota; class UBA4738; order UBA4738; family HRBIN12; genus DATLZM01. The sequence goes on along the minus strand of DATLZP010000317.1, from coordinate 5,740 downwards.
GCCAGCCCGCGAGCTCCAGGAGCACCTCCTCGACCCGGCGCTGCACGCTCGCCGCGAGGTCCGCGTGCTCGGGCCCCCACGGCTCCCCGGGCCCCCGGCGCCGGGCCAGGGCCGACCAGTCGGGGGGCGTCACCGAGAACCCACCGTCGGGCGACACCCGGACCGCCCGCCTGAGCTCCGGGAGGAACCTGGGGCTCCCGTAGGCGGCGAGGGCCATGACCTTGTACTCGTCGGAGGAGCGGGCGAACCCCAGGTGCGCGGTGGCCTCCTCGTACAGGAGGCCGATCGAGTGGGGGAGGGCCTGGGAGGCCAGCGGCTCGAACCGGACGCCGTCCCCCCGCCCGGCGAGGTAGGAGGATCGCTCCCCCCGCCCGTCCAGCACCATCACCGCGGAGCGCGGGAACGGCGCGGCCATCCAGGCCGAGGCGGCGTGCGCCAGGTGGTGCGGCACGAACCGGACGACGCCGGGATCGAGGCCGGGCAGGGCCGTCCGCAGGAACAGGGGAGCCCGGGCGGCGAAGAGCGTGCGGAGCCCCTCCCACCCGTCGGCGGTGGGGTCGCCGTCGGGCGGAGGCAGCAGCGAGGGGTCGTAGGAGTAGCCCACGGCGTCCAGGTCGGCCGGCTCGAGCCCGGCCGACCGCAGGCACCACCGGGCGGCGCGCTCCGGGAGCTCCCAGGCGGCGAAGGGCACCGGCGGCTTGCCGTGCTTCCTCCGCGTGAAGCGCTCCTCCTCCGCCGCGGCGACGATCGACCCGTCCACCACGAGCGCGGCGGACGGATCGTGGAACACCGCGTTGATCCCCAGGACCCTGGCCACCGCCCCTCCTCCACACCGCCGGGGCGCGTTCCCTCGATGCTCGGCGGCACCTCTCTTCCTCAGGGTTCCCCCGCCCGCGCCCCGGAAACCGAGCCGGCGAGGGATGCCGCGCCCGTTTCGCCGAACCGCTTCTCGGGTACCAGCGCAGAGAGGAGCGGCGCGGCCCCATCCCCGCGCCCCCGCTCGGATGGACCCTCGAGGGAGCGTCGCCATCGCCGACCCAGGGACCGCCGTCCCGCCCGCCACGGGGCGGCTTCGGATCTTCACGTGGCACGTCCACGGGAGCTACCTGCTGTCGCTCTCGCACGTGCCCCACGACTTCTACCTGCCCGTCGCGCCGGGCCCTCCGCCCGGCTACCAGGGGCGGGCCGGGCCGTTCCCCTGGCCCCCGAACGTGCACGAGGTGGCCGTGGCCGACGTGCCCCGCACGCGGTTCGACTGCGTCCTGTACCAGTCCCGGACGCACTACGTGGAGGATCGGTTCCGGATCCTGTCGCCGGCCCAGCGCCGGCTCCCCCGGATCTACCTGGAGCACGACCCCCCGCGGGAGCACCCCACGGACCAGCGCCACGTGGTCGACGACCCCGACGCGTTGCTGGTCCACGTCACGCCGTTCAACGCGCTGATGTGGGACGCGGGCCGCACGCCGGTCCGGGTGATCGAGCACGGCGTCCCCTCCCCCGGCGTGCGGTCCACGGGGGAGCTGCCCAGAGGGATCGCGGTCGTGAACGACCTCCCGTCGCGGGGTCGGCGGGTCGGCGCCGACCTGTTCCTCCGGTTCCGGGAACGGGTCCCGCTGGACCTGATCGGGATGGGATCGGAGGCGGTGGGGGGGCTGGGCGAGGTGCCGCACGACCGGCTGCCCCGGTTCATCGCCCGGTACCGGTTCCTCTGCAACCCGATCCGGTACACGAGCCTGGGCCTGGCGGTGATCGAGGCCATGCTGATCGGGCTCCCGGTGGTGGGCCTGGCCACGACGGAGATGGCGACGGCCGTCCGGGATGGTGTCGGCGGGTACGTGGACACGGACCCGGACGCGCTGGTCGAGCGGATGCGCGAGCTCCTGGCCGATCCGGCCCGGGCCCGCCGCCTGGGGGAGGGAGCTCGGCGGATCGCGGAGACCCGGTTCTCGATCCGGCGCTTCGTCGGCGACTGGGTCGACGCGTTCGCCACCGTGACGGGCCGACGCATGCCGGCCGGCGCGCTGGGGGCGGTGCGGCCGTGAGCCGGCGGATCGCGCTCATCAGCGAGCACGCCTCGCCCCTCGCCGCCCTGGGCGGGGCCGACGGCGGGGGCCAGAACGTCTACGTGGGCGAGGTAGCCAAGGGCCTGGCGCTCCGGGGCTACGAGGTGGACGTCTTCACCCGCCGGGACGGTCCCCTGCTGCCGGAGCGGACGGACTGGGTGAACGGCGTGACGATCGTCCACGTGCCGGCGGGGCCGCCGGAGCCGATCCCGAAGGAGGACCTCCTGCCCTGGATGGACCAGTTCCGGTCGCACGTGGAGCGGGTGGCGGCCCGGCGCCGCTACGAGCTGGTCCACGCGAACTTCTTCATGTCGGGGATGGTGGCCGAGGCCCTCAAGCGGCGGCTGGGGATCCCGTTCGTCATCACGTTCCACGCCCTGGGGCGGGTCCGCCGGCAGCACCAGGGCGAGCGGGACCGGTTCCCCGACCGCCGCTTCCAGATCGAGGACGGGCTGGTCCGCTCGGCCGACGCGATCGTGGCCGAGTGCCCCCAGGACGAGGAGGACCTGATCCGGCTGTACAACGCGGACCCGGCCAGGATCGCCGTGATCCCCTGCGGGTTCGACCCCGGCCGCTTCTTCCCCATCAGCAAGCCGCTGGCCCGGGCGGCCCTCGGGCTCCGGCCCCGGGAGCGGATCGTCCTCCAGCTCGGCCGGATGGTCCCCCGCAAGGGCGTGGACACGGCGATCCGCGGCTTCGCCCGCCTGGTCCGGGACCACGGGATCGCGGCCCGCCTCCTGGTCGTGGGGGGCGACGCGGAGGAGCCCGACCCGGAGCGGACGCCCGAGCTCGGCCGGCTCATGGGGATCGCGCGCGAGGAGGGGGTGGCCGACCGGGTCGTGCTCTGCGGCCGGCGGTCCCGGGACGAGCTCCCGAAGTACTACAGCGCGGCCGACGCCTTCGTGAGCACCCCGTGGTACGAGCCGTTCGGGATCACGCCGGTCGAGGCGATGGCGAGCGGGACGCCCGTGATCGGCTCGAACGTGGGCGGGATCAAGTTCACCGTCCGGGACGGGGAGACCGGCTACCTCGTGCCGCCGAACGACCCGGAGGCCGTGGCGGACAGACTGGCGCACCTCTACCGCTACCCGAAGCTCCGCGCCCTCCTGGGCCGGCAGGCGGTCCGGCGGGCCCGCGACCTGTTCACGTGGGACCGGGTGGTGGGGGAGCTCGATGCCCTCTACGCGGACGTCCTGGCCCGCTCCTCGGGCCTCGACCCGCGGCGGGCCCACGGGCTCCGCGTCGTCGGCGGCAACGTGGACGCCGCCGCCGAGGCCCTCCGGGAGACGCGGCGACTGGCCCCGGCCGTGGTCGAGGCGGCCACCAGGATCGCGGCCGCGATCCGGGGTGGGGGGAAGATCCTCCTCTGCGGGAACGGCGGGAGCGCGGCGGAGGCCCAGCACTTCGCCACCGAGCTGGTCGGCCGGTTCAAGGTGGCCGGCCGCCCCGGCCTCCCGGCGGTCTCGCTCACCGCGGACGGGACCCTCCTCACGGCGTGGGCGAACGACGCGTCCTACGAGGACGTCTTCGTCCGGCAGGTGGAGGCCCTCGGGCGCCCGGGCGACGTCCTGGTTGGCCTCAGCACGAGCGGGGCCTCCCCCAACGTGCTCCGGGCCTTCGCGGAGGCCGGGCGCCTGGGCCTGGGCCGCGTCGCCCTCACGGGCGGCGACGGCGGAGCCCTGGCCCGCCTGGCCGACGTGGCGGTGGTGGTGCCGGTCGCCGACACCCAGCGGATCCAGGAGGTCCACGCGGTGCTGGTGCACTCGATCTGCGAGCTCGTAGAGGAGGACGTGTCGGCGGCCGAACCGCACGCCCGCCGCGACGGCCGGCGCCTGGTGTCCGCCCCCCGAAGGACCTCCGACCCGGCGGTGGGGGGATGAGCGCCATGGGGAGCGGGGAGCTCGACGGGGCCGTGGCGCTGGTGACGGGGGGAGGACGTGGCCTGGGGGAGGCGATCTGCGTGACCCTCGCCGAGGCCGGCGCCGCCGTGGTGGTGGCCGACGTCCGCAAGGAGCTCGCCGACGACGTCGCCGACGGGATCCGCTCCCGCGGCGGGGAGGCCACCTCCCTCCCCCTCGACGTCCGCGAGCGGGATCAGGTGGAGGACGCGATCCGGGCCGCCCTGGAGGCCCACGGGGCGCTCCACGTCCTCGTGAACAACGCCGGCGTGGACGTCACGCTCCCCGTGGACGAGCTGCCGGTCGAGGAGTGGGACCGGATCCTGGCCACGAACCTCCGGGGTCCGTTCCTCACGTCGCGGGCGGCCCTCCCCCACCTGGAGGCCTCCGGGCGGGGCCACGTCGTGAACGTCGTCTCCACGGCGGCCAAGCGGGCCTGGGCCAACGCCTCCGCCTACCACGCGAGCAAGTGGGGGCTGCTGGGGTTCACCCACGCCCTGCACGTCGAGGCCAGGGCCCGGGGGGTGAAGGTGACCGCCGTGGTCGCGGGAGGGATGCGGACCCCCTTCCTGCTGGAGCGCTTCCCCGACATCGACCCGCGCACCCTGCAGGATCCCCGGAACGTGGCGGCCGCGATCCGCTCGGTGCTCACCCTGCCCGCGGAGACGGTCGTGCCGGAGCTGATCGTGATCCCGATGGGGGAGACGTCGTGGCCGTGAGGAACCGCCCACGGGCGGACCCGCGTGAACTGCTCGACCGGTTCCCGGCCCTCCGGGTCGTCGTGATCGGCGACGCGATGCTCGACGTCTACCTGGACGGCCGGAGCCACCGGCTCTGCCCGGAGGCCCCCGTCCCGGTGGTGGACGTGGCCGCCCGCGCCGCGGCGCCGGGCGGCGCCGCCAACGTGGCGGTCAACGCCCGGGGCCTGGGGGCGGACGTCCGGTTGGTCACGCTGGTGGGGGACGACCGGGAGGGTGCCCGGCTCCGGAGGTGCCTGGAGGCCGGGGGGATCCCGGGGGGCGGCCTGGTCACGGAGCCGGGGCGCCGCACGCTGGCCAAGGTGCGGGTGTCGGCCGAGGGCCAGCTCCTCGTGCGCGTGGACCACGGCGATACCCGCGAGGCCGACCGGCGGGCGGCGACGGCCCTGGGCGCGCGCCTGGAGGCGTGGGGCGGCGAGGCCGACGCCGTGATCGTGTCGGACTACGGCTACGGGGTGATGTCCCCGCCGCTCCGGGAGCTGCTCCGAGACCTGCAGCAGCGGGGCCCCCGGGTGCTCGTCGTCGACGCGAAGGACCTCCGCGCGTACCGCGACGTCGGGGTGACGGCGGTGAAGCCGAACCGCCAGCAGGCCTCCACGCTCCTGGGGACGCCCCTCGACGGGGTCGACCCGACCGATCGGATCGCGGCGGAGGGCGAGCGCCTCCTGGCCACCACCGGAGCCCGGATCGGCGCGGTCACGCTGGACGCGGAGGGCGCCGTCGTCGTGGAGCGGGGACGGCCCGCCTACCGCACGTACGCCAGGCCCCTCCCCCACGCCTCCGCCGCCGGCGCCGGGGACACGTTCGCCGCGGCCCTCGCCCTGTCCCTGGCAGCGGGTGCTGACGTCCCGGCCGCCGCCGAGGTGGCCTCCGCCGCGGCGGCCCTGGTCGTGACGCGCCGGGGCACGACGCCGTGCGCCGCCGAGGAGCTTCGGCAGCGGTTCCAGGCCTCGGGGAAGCTCCTCCCGCTCGACCGGCTCCGGGCCCGCGTGGCCGCCCTCCGCGCGGAGGGCCGCCGGAT
>DATLZP010000316.1:0-9902 GCA_035573935.1 Actinomycetota bacterium | reverse complement strand
GTCGGCCTCCTTCATCTCCAGGAGGGCCGTGGCCGCGCCGATCGGCTCCGGGAGGCCGTCCAGGAGGTGCTCCCGCTTCAGGCCGAGCATGTCCATCGTCATCTGGCACGGGATCAGCCGCACGCCCATGTCCCGGGCCAGCTCCAGGAGCTCGGTGGGGTGCGGCGTCTTGTAGTCCCTGGCCAGCTTGGAGAGCATCCTCGGCCCGATCCCGGCGAAGTTCATCTTGGAGAGCTTCGCCTTCCGCACGCTCCCGGGGTTGTAGACGGCGAGCATCCTCTGCATCCAGTTGAACCCGGTCCGGCGCGCGTGCTCCGGCTTCACCAGGGCGAAGAGCCCCCAGAACGTGAAGAAGACCGACGCCTGCATCCCGGACGCGACGGCCGTCGTGGCCAGGATCAGCGTGGGCCAGATCCGGTCGAGGTCGCCGGACCAGGCGATGATCGTGATCTTGTTCTCCTTGCCGTTCGTCTCCGCCATGGCGCTCACACCTTCCGGATCCGGTAGCGGAACACGCCGTCGTCCCCACGGTCCCGGTCCAGCAGCTCGTTGCCGGTGAGGCGGGCCCAGGCGGGGACGTCGGACCACGAGCCGGGATCCGTGGCCAGGAGCTCGACGACCGAGCCGCCCGGGAGGTCCTTCAGCTCCCGGGCCAGGATGACCAGGGGCCCGGGGCAGGATTGCCCGCGGGCGTCGACCGACCTGGCCACGTGCGGCTCCACCTGTTCGACGGTGCGGGTACCGGGGACCTCCATGGGAACGACCTCCTGGCAGAGGGGAACGGGACGGGTGCGGGTGCCGCTGGGCGGCTAGGCGCGGGCCGCGCCGCCGCCCGGCACCCCGGGACAGCAGCAGCGGCAGGGGATCATGACCCCCACGAGCCCGCGGCAGCGCGTCCGGATCATCGCAGGTGCAAATACTATCCCCACGGTCGGGAACCGCACAAGGCCGGCTCCCGGCCCGGCGGCGCCGGGCCGCCCTCGGTCAGGCCGGGCGCCTCCCCACCCGGCGGGGCCGCGGCCACCAGACGAGCACCACCCGCCCCCGGATCGCCGCGGCCGGGACGGGGCCGAAGCTCCGCGAGTCCGTGGAGGCCTCCGGCGCGTCGCCCTCCACCCAGTAGCTCCCCTCGAGGGGCGTTCCGTCCGGGGCGCGCTCGCCGGGCAGCGCCCGCACCCGCTTCACGACCTCGAACCCCGGCCGCCCGGGGTGCTCCAGGACCACGACGTCCCCCCGGCGGACCCTCCGCGGTGCCACGGCCAGCGCCCACTCCCCGGGCAGGAGGGCCGGCCGCATGCTCTCGCCGTCCACGGCGATCCGGAAGGGCCGCCACCGGAGCGCCCCCGCCGCCAGGACGATCCCCGCCGCCAGCAGGCTCGCCTTCCTGCCCCTCGCGGGCCGGTGATAGCGTGTCAGGGTCGTCGGATCCGAAGGAGGGGACATGCTCGACAGGCTCGTAGCTTCTCTCCGCCCCCGGCGCGTCGTCCACGCGCACTGCGACCTCCCCTGCGGCGTCTACGACCCCGCCCAGGCCCGGATCGAGGCCGAGTCGGTGAAGGCGATCCAGGAGCGGTACCAGAACGCCGAGAAGTTCAAGACCGCCGGGGAGACCGTGGAGGACTACCGGGCCCGGTGCCTCCAGATCAAGGAGGAGCGGGCAAACCTGGTGAAGGAGCACCTGTGGGTGCTCTGGACGGACTACTTCAAGCCCGAGCACCTCGAGAAGTACCCCCAGCTCCACGAGCTGTTCTGGAAGGCCACCAAGGAGGCGGGGTTGGCCAAGAAGGCGCAGGACCCCGCCCAGGGGCAGAAGCTGCTCGACGCGATCGACGAGATCGCGAAGATCTTCTGGGAGACGAAGGCCGCCTAGGTCTGTCGTGGAGCCGCGGAGGGCGGGGCTCGTCCCCGCCCTCCCGGCCCGCCCCCTACACTCCCCAGCGTGCGGGACGTCGGCCTGGTGGGGCTCCCCTACTCCGGGAAGTCCACCCTCTTCACCGCCCTCAGCCACCACGGCGCGGAGGCCGGTCGCCCCAACCGAGCCGTCGTGCCGGTCCCCGACCCCCGCCTGGAGGTGGTGGCGGCCCTGGAGCGCTCCCGCTCGATCGTCCCGGCCCAGCTCCGCTTCCTCGACGAGCCGGGGGGCACGGCCAACCCCCAGGCCATCGCCGCCCTCCGGGAGGTGGATGCGCTCTGCGTGGTCCTCCGGGCGTTCGGGCCGGACGCCGACCCGGTCCGGGACCTCCGGGACGTGACGGCCGAGCTCCTCCTGGCCGACCTCGCCGTCGTGGAGTCGGCCCTGGAGAAGGCCAGGAGGCGAGCCCGGGGGGGCCGGTCGCCGGCGGCGGAGGTGGAGGCCCTGGAGCACGCGGCAGGGGCGCTCGCCGCGGAGGTCCCGCTCCGCCGCGCCGACCTCGACGAGCCGGCCCACGGGCACCTGCGCTCCCTGGGCCCGCTCACGCTGAAGCCCTGGGTGGTGGTGGCCAACCTCGGCGAGGGCGCGCCGCTCCCCGAGGAGCTACCGGGGGACGCGGTCGGCGTGCACGCGGAGCTCGAGGCGGAGGCGGCGGATCTCCCCGAGCACGAGGCCCGGGCGCTCCTCGAGGGGTTCGGGATCCACGAGCGAGCCTCCGACGTGGTGATCCGGGCGGTCTGCGAAGCCCTGGGACTCGTCACGTTCTTCACGGCGAACGACGAGGCCCACGCGTGGCAGGTCCCCCGTGGCACCCGTGCGCCACGGGCGGCCGGCGCGATCCACTCCGACATGGAACGGGGCTTCATCCGGGCCGAGGTGATCTCGTACGAGGACCTGGTCGAGGCGGGCGGCTGGGACGCCGCCAAGCACCGAGGCCTGCTCCGGGTGGAGGGGAAGGAGTACGAGGTCCGGGACGGCGACGTCCTGCACGTCCGCTTCGCCGTCTGAGGGCTTGACCGCCCGGGGACTCTGGGTCTAGAAAACCGGATACATGGTCTATACCAATGCCCAACGGCGGCCGGGCGCGCGCTCGGCTCCGGAGCGGTCGATCCGGGACCGGAGGGCCGTGGTCGGCGTGGCCGCCTACCTCGAGATCGAGGAGGAGCTCGCGGAGCGGATCGAGGCCGGTGAGCTCGGCGCCGGCTCCAGGCTCCCGCCCGAGCGTGACCTCGCCGAACGCCTGGGCGTGTCCCGGATGACGCTCCGCCACGCGCTCGCCCGGCTCGAGCAGCGAGGGCTGATCGTCCGCCAACGGGGACGGGGCACGTTCGTCGCCGAGCCCAAGCTCCGGCACGATGCGACGATCCTCCGTGGGTTCTTCGAGCAGATGGTGGGGCAGGGCGTGTTCCCCGTCTCCCGCTGCATCGCCAAGGAGGAGCTCCCGGCCTCGGCCGCGATCGCCCAGATCCTCCACGTCCGCCTCGGCGAGCCGATCTACAAGGTCGTCCGCGTGCGGTCGGCGAACGAGCACCCCATCGTCCTGGAGACCTCGTACTTCCCCGCCCGCATCGTCCCCGGCCTCGTGGACCTAGACCTGGAGCGCTCCTCGATCTACCGACTGATGGACCGGCGGTACGGCGCCCGTCCCACACGCGCCGTGCAGTCGCTCGAACCGGTGCTGGCGGAACCGGTGGAGGCCGGCCTCCTCCGCGTGCCGGTCGGTTCCCCCTTGATGCTCGTGGAGCGGACCGCGTGGGACGGGCGGGGCCGCGCCGTGGAGCACGCCCGGGACCTGTACCGGGGGGACCGGAGCCGGTTCGTCACAGAGCTCAGGTTGTAGCGGTCGGCCGAGGGAGGAGGGGGAAGATGGCTGAGGTGACCGCACCGACGCCCCGGCTGTTCGTGCGGAAGACGTCGGGGCTGATCAGGACGATCGGGGTGTGGGGGGCGCTCGCGTTCGGCGTCCACTGCATCTCGCTCTCGTCGTCCGGGATCATCACGTTCCAGTGGGTGCCCTCGTTGTGGCCGGGGGCGAGCATCATCGGGATCCTGACGGTGTCCGCGCTGTTCTGCGCGATGCACGCGTACACGTACTCGCAGATCGGTGCGGCGGCGCCGCGGGCGGGCGCCGACTACACGCTCGCCAGCCGGACGCTCCACCCGCTGCTGGCCTTCCCGGCGAGCTTCGCCCTCGTCCTCTTCAGCGGCCTGGTCGCCGGGAGCCTGATCGCCTGGATCCCCACCGTGGCGCTGCCGGCCTTCCTGCAGGCCTCGGGGATCCTCTACGATCAGTCCTGGGCCGTCTCGTTCGCCGGGTGGAGCGGCACCCCGACCGGGATCGTCGTGATCGGGACGATCGGCGTGCTGATCACGCTGGTCTCGCTGATGTTCCCCACCCGGACCGTGGTCAAGGTCCTGGGGCTCGGGCTGATCCTGGGCCTCGTGGCCTGGGCCGTGATCCTGCTGTCGTTCGCCACCGGGAGCCAGGACACGTTCGTCGCGAACTGGAACCGGTTCGTGCCGAACGGCCGTTTCGAGCAGGTCCTCCCCACGGCCCGGGAGCACGGGATCGAGTTCACGCGCGGTTTCGGCACCACGACCCTGGCCGGGCTGATCATGGGGTTCTGGGTCTTCTACGGGTACTACATCCCGACGTTCTTCGCCGGGGAGGTGAAGGAGGCCCCCCGCACGCTGCTCTGGGGAGCCTGGGGCTCGCTGTTCACGACGTGGTTCGTCTTCGCCCTCGGGGCGTTCCTGCTCCTGCGCTCGGTGCCGCAGGACTGGATCGCCGCCCAGGGCTACCTGTACACCGTGGGTCCGGAGGGGTTCGACACGTTCCCGTTCGTGACGTTCTACGCATCGATGATGCAGCCGAACGTCCTGTTCTTCCTGATCATGGCGGTGGGATTCATCTACACCTTGATCAACCTGGCCCAGACCTACTTCTTCTACTGCTCCCGCATCATCTTCGCCTGGGCCTTCGACCGGATCGTCCCGGAGAGGCTGGCGTACGTGCACCCGGAGACGGGGAGCCCCCGCGTGGCCGTGCTGCTCGTGGCGATCCTGGCGGAGCTCGGCGTGCTGGCCTCCGCCTACTACTCCGTCCTGTTCGTCCAGTTCAACTTCGTCTTCTACGCCGCGATCACGATGATCGTCCCGATCGTGGCCGCGATCGCGTACCCGTACCGGAAGCGGGAGCTCTGGGAGGCCGGTGCGGGACACGTCCGCTCCACGATCGCCGGCGTCCCCACGATGACGCTCGTGGGCATCGGGACGCTCATCTTCGTCCTGTGGCTCGTGGCCTCGGTCTTCATCTACCCCGCCGTTGGCCTCGGGGAGAACGTGGACACCGTTCTACTCACGTTCGCCGCGATCGTCGCCACGGGGGTCGTGATCTTCATCGCGGCCCGCTCCTACCGGATGCGTCGGGAGGGGATCGACATCATGGCCACGTTCCAGGAGATCCCGCCGGCGTGAGGCGGACCGGCGCCGGGGGGGGACGGTCGGGGTGAAGCGGTTCTTCGCCCGGCGCTCCGACCGTCCCGGGGCGGGGTGGATCCGTCTGCTGTTCACCGCGGACCTCCACGGCTCGAACGCGGCCTTCCGCAAGCTCCTGTCCGCGGCGAAGATCCACCGCGTCCAGCACGTGATCGTGGGCGGCGACCTCACCGGGAAGGCCATCGTGCCGATCGTGAAGGTGGACGGGAGGCACGAGGCCTGGCTGTTCGGCAACCGCGAGGAGGTGGAGACGCAGGCCGAGCTGCGGGCGCTCCGCGAGAAGATCGGGACCGTCGGGTTCTACGACCACGTCTGCGCCCCCGACGAGGCCCGGGCCCTCGACGCCAATCCCGACGCGCTGCACCGGCTGTTCGTGGAGAAGATGAACGCCCGCCTCGGGGGATGGCTGGACCTGGCCGCTGAGCACCTCGACCCGCTGGGCGTCCCGCTCTGGGTAATCCCCGGGAACGACGACGATCCGTCGGTGGACCCGGTGCTGGAGGCCTCCGACCATGCCCGGATGGTCGATCATCGCGTCGTCGAGCTCGACGAGGACCACGAGCTGGTCTCCCTCGGCGACACCTCGATGACCCCGTGGGCCTGTCCCCGGGACTACCCGGAGGAGCACATGTACCGGGTCGTCGACGACCTCCTGTCGAAGGTCCGCCAGCCGGAGACCGCGATCTTCAACTTCCACTGCCCGCCGCGCGACACGAAGATCGACCAGTGCCCGGCGTTGAACGACCGCCTGGAGATCGTGCACCAGGGAGGACAGGTGGTGACGACGTCGGCCGGGTCGGCGGCGATCCGGGAGGGGATCGAGCGGCTCCAGCCGTTGATCTCCCTCCACGGGCACATCCACGAGGCGCGGGGCTCGCATCAGATCGGCCGGACCATTGCGCTGAACCCGGGGTCGGAGTACGCGGAGGGGATCCTCAAGGCGGCGATCGTGAACCTCGAGCCCCGCCGGGTGAAGGGCTACCTCCTCATCAGCGGATGAGCGGAGGGACCGTCGCCCCGGGATCGATGCAGCCGCAGGCGCCGGGGCCGTTCCGCTACGAGGTGCTCCGGCCCCACGCGGACCGACTCCTGGGGGCGGCGGAACAACGGGCGCTCGCCCTGCGGCTGATGGGCGGTGTGGCGATCCGCGAGCGGGCCGCCGATCTGGGGGGTCTCGACGGGGACGCTCGCCGCTACGGGGACATCGACCTCGTGGGACGGCTGCGGGAGGTCCGGGCGGCCGACGAGCTCCTGCGGGGGCTGGGGTACGTGCCCGACCGAGCCGTGAACACCCAGTTCGGAACGGTCCGGCGGATCTACCACCACCCCGAGGGGTTCCACGTGGACCTGGTCTTCGAGCGTCTGGAGTTCTGCCACCCGATCGACCTCCGGGACCGGTTGGAGCTGGTCCCGCGCACGCTCGCCCCGGCCGACCTCGCGCTCCAGAAGCTGCAGATCGTGGAACGGAACGAGAAGGATGTGACCGACCTGTTCCTCCTGCTGCTGAACCACGAGCTCCGGGAACGGGATCCCTCCGCCATCGAGGTCGACCGGATCGCCCGGCTCACCGCGGACGACTGGGGCCTGTACACGACGGTCACGGACTTCCTCGATGCCGCCCTCGCGCTCCTGGGGCACGCGCCGATGCGGGAGGACGCTCGGGCCCGGGTGGCCGAGCGGCTGGGGCAGCTCCGCGGGAGGATCGAGGCCGCGCCGAAGTCCGCCCGCTGGAAGCTCCGGGCCCGGGTCGGTCGGCGGGTCCGCTGGTACCGCGTGGTCGAGGAGGTCACGTGAGGGGCGGTGGAGCGTGAACGTCCTGGCCATCGACCAGGGGACGTCGTCCACGAAGGCGCTCGTCGTCTCCGGCCAGCACGGCGTCCTGGCGGAGGCCGAGGTCCCCGTCCACCCCCACGCCACCCCGGACGGCGGCGTGGAACAGGACCCCGAGGAGCTCTGGGCGTCGATCCTGGAGGCCGCTCGGCGGGCCCTCGCCCAGGCGGGGCAGGACCTCCAGGCGGTGGGGTTCGCCAACCAGGGCGAGACGGTCCTGGCGTGGGAGCCGGGGACCGGCGCCCCCCTCTCCACCGCGGTCAGCTGGCAGGACGGCCGGGCCGCGGTGGTCTGCGAACGGCTCGCCCCGCACGCCGAGGAGCTCCGGGCGATCACGGGCCTCCCGCTCGATCCCTACTTCTCGGCACCGAAGATCGCGTGGCTCCGGGAGCGGGGGGTGGAGGGCGGCGTCGTCACCACGACCGACGCGTGGCTGCTGCACCGCATGACGGGCCGGGCCGTCACGGACGCCGCGACGGCCTCCCGCACGCTGCTGCTCGACCTGGACCGCGTGGCGTGGTCGGAGCGGGCCTGCGCCCTGTTCGGCGTGGACCCCGCCGCCCTCCCCGAGATCGTCCCCTGCGCCGGGCCGGTGGGCGCGACCACCGCGTTCGGGGACCGGCCGCTGCAGGTGGCCGGGCTGGCGGTGGACCAACAGGCGGCGTTGTTCGCCCAGGCCTGCCTGGCGACCGGGGAGGCGAAGTGCACGTACGGGACCGGGGCGTTCCTCCTGGCCTCGGTGGGCGAGCGGGCCGTGCGCTCGAGGAGCGGGCTGGTGGGCTGCGTCGCGTGGCGGCTGGACGGCCGGACCACCTATTGCCTCGACGGCCAGGTCTTCACGGTCGGCTCGGCCCTCTCCTGGCTGCGGAGGGTGGGGCTGATCGAGGGGCCGGAGGACCTGGACCGGCTGGGCGGGGCGGTGCCCTCCGCCGAGGGGGCGGCGTTCGTCCCCGGCCTGGCCGGCCTGGGGGCGCCGTTCTGGCGCCCCCAGGCCCGGGGAGCGTTCACCGGCCTCTCGCTCGGCACGGAGCGAACGCACCTGGTGCGCGCCTTCCTGGAGGGTGTCGCGGCGAGCGTGGCCTGGCTGGCCCGGGCGGTTGGCGAGGACCTGGGGTCGCCGCTCGCCCGGTTGCGGGTGGACGGCGGCCTCACACGCTCCCGGGTCCTGCTCCAGCTCCAGGCCGATCTCCTCCAGGTCCCGGTGGAGGTCTACCCGTCGCCGCACGCGACGGCCCTCGGCGTGGCCGCCCTCACCCGCCTGGGCATGGGATGGGCCCGGGACCCGGGGGACGCCACGGGTGGCTGGGAACCCGCCGCGATCTTCGATCCCCGGGTGCCGGCCACCCAGGCCGACGAGCGTCTCGCCGCCTGGAGGGCCGTGGTCGAGGCCACGATGGACCTCCCCGCCTGAGCCGTGGCGGCCGGCCCCTTCGACGTCGCGGTGGTGGGGGCCGGGGTGGTCGGCGCGGCCATCGCACGGGAGCTCACGCGGTTCCGTCTACGGGTCGTCATCGTCGAGGCGGCCGATGACGTCGGCACCGGCACCAGCAAGGCGAACACCGCGATCTGGCACACGGGCTTCGACGCCAATCCGGGGAGCCAGGAGGCCGCCCTCCTGCGGCGCTCCGGCCCGCTGTTCGAGGCCTACGCGGCCGAGGCCGGGGTCCCGGTCGAGCGCACCGGGGCCCTGGTCGTGGCCTGGGACGAGGAAGAGCTCCGCCGGCTCGACGACGTGGAGGCCCGGGCCCGGGCCAACGGCTACCTGCGTACCCGGCGGCTGTCGCGGGAGGAGCTCTCCCGGCGGGAGCCGCACCTCGGGCCCGGCGCTCGCGGTGCCCTCGAGGTCCCGGACGAGGGCATCCTCTGCCCGTTCACCACCCCCCTCGCGTTCGCCACGCAAGCCGTGGTGAACGGGGCGGCCCTGTTCCTCCGGGCGCCCGTGGTGGGGGCGCGGCGGGAGGGCGGCCTGCACGTGCTCTCCACGCCCCGGGGGGAGCTCGCCGCGACGTGGGTCGTGAACGCGGCCGGCCTGGGGGCGGACCGGGTGCACCGGCTGTTCGGCCTCCACACGTTCCGGATCCGGCCCCGGCGGGGTGAGCTGCTCGTCTTCGACAAGCTCGCCCGCCGTCTCCTCTCGCACGTCCTGCTCCCGGTGCCGACGGAGAGGACCAAGGGCGTGCTGGTCGCCCCCACCGTGTTCGGCAACGTCCTCCTGGGCCCCACGGCCGAGGACGTGCAGGATCCCGGGGCGAGCGGGACCACAGCCCGCGGGCTGGCCGACCTGATCGAGCGGGGCCGGGTCCTCCTGCCGGAACTGGTCGAGGAGGAAGTGACCGCGGCCTACGCCGGCCTCCGGCCGGCCACGGAGGCCCGGGACTACCGGATCGAGGTCCACCCCGACGAGCGGTACGCGTGCGCCGCGGGCATCCGGTCCACGGGCCTGTCCGGAGCGATGGGGATCGCCGAGCACGTCCGGGAGCTGCTGGGCGACGCGGGGCTCGTGTTGGAGCCGAACCCCGCCTTCGTCCCCATCCGCGTGCCGTGGATCGGGGAGGGGGGGACCCGGCCGTACGAGGACGAAGCGGCGATCGCCGAGGACCCCGACCACGGCCGGATCGTCTGTCACTGCGAGCGGGTGACCCGGGCGGAGATCCTGGCGGCC
>DATLZP010000315.1:0-12130 GCA_035573935.1 Actinomycetota bacterium | reverse complement strand
AGCGCCCCCAGCCGGGGCAGGACCTGGCTACCCACCGACCTCCCGCGCGACAACCTTCCTCACCTCCTCCCGGAGGTGGTCGTGGACGTCGACGACCACCTTCGACAGCAGCACGTCCTCGAAGTCGCGGGGGCGGGGCGCGTCGATCCGGTGCTCGGCCACGAGCGTCCCCGGGGGCGCCGACATGAGCACCACCCGGTCGGCGAGGAACACGGCCTCCCGGACGTTGTGGGTGACGAACACGAACGTGTTGCGGGTCTCCGCCCACACCCGCTGGAGCTCCTCCTGCAGGATCTCCCGGGTCTGCGCATCGAGGGCGGCGAACGGCTCGTCGGCCAGGAGCACGTCGGGCTGGCAGGCCAGGGCCCGGGCCAGCGCCGCACGCTGGCGCATGCCCCCGGAGAGCTCGTGGGGCTGGGAGCGGGCGAACCGCGTGAGGTGGACCTTCCGCAGCCACCGCATCGCGCGGTCCCGCCGCTCGTCCTTCGGCACGCCGATCATCTCCAGGGCGAACTCCACGTTGCCGAGCACGGAGAGCCAGGGGAACAGGGCCGGCTCCTGGAACAGCACGGTCCGGTCGGGGCCCGGCCCCTCCACCGGCCGCCCGTCGATCTCCACGGATCCGGCGTCGGGGCGCTCGAGCCCCGCGAAGAGGTTGAGGAGCGTCGTCTTGCCGCAGCCCGAGGGGCCGATCAGGCAGACGAACTCGCCGGGACGGACCTCGAGGGTGACGTCGCGGAGGGCGGTCACCTCGCCGCCCCGGGCCCCCCGGTACGCCTTCGTCACCCCCCGGGCGGCGAGCTTCGGGGTGCCGCCCCCGGCCTCCGGCACGACCCGCAGGGGCTCCGGACGCACGCTCATCGGCGGCCTCCACACGACCCCCCGGTCACGGCCCCACCACCTCCGGCTCGCCCATGTCCCGCAGGATGCCGTTGAGATCGTCCAGACGGTACAGGTCCTCGAGGTCGGTCGGCTCCTCGTCGAGGCACCCCACCCGGAACGCATCGCCGGCCATCTCGACCTGCGAGGCGGCGGCGGGGTCCCAGGTGAACGTGAGCCTCGACCAGGCCTCGTCCACCACCGCCTGGTCGAGCGAGGGCGCGCCGGCCAGCGCGAGCTGCGACTGGGCGACCCGCTTGGCCTCGTCCGGGTCCTCGTGCATCATCCGGATGGCCTCCACGTTGGCCCGGACCAGCCGCCGGACGACCTCGGGGTGGGCCTCGAGGTACGTGGTGTTCACGAGGAGCTGGGTGGTGACCCACCGACCGCCCGGCCAGAGGTCGGCTTCGTCGAGGAAGGGCGTGGCGAGGCCCTGGGCCACGAGGAGGCTCGGGTAGGGCTCCGGCTCCCAGGCCCCATCCACCCCGCCGGAGCGGAACAGCCCCGGGAGGTCGGGGTTGTCCACCACGGCCACCGCGACATCGCCGCCCTCCTCCCGGCTCTCGAGGCCCTCCTCGTGGAGCCACGTCCGGAGCGCGACGTCCTGCGTGTTGCACTCACCCGGGACCGCGATCCGCTTCCCGTGCAGGTCCTCAGGGGAACGGATCCCGGAGCCCTTGCGGACGACGAACGAGGCGCCGCCGAGGGTCGCCCCGGAGACCACCGCGACCTTGCCCGACTGCACCCAGAGCGCCGCCGTGGGCCCCGGCCCGATGTAGGTCGCATCGATCGAGCCCGAGAGCAGCGCCGTCCCGGCGTCGCTCCCCGAGTTGAAGACCGTGATCTTCACCTCCGTGGGCCCCATCACCCGTTCGAAGATGCCGGCCCCCAGGGCCACGTACCCCGGCGCGTGGGTGAGGTTGGGGAAGATCCCCAACCTGAGCACCCGCTCGCTGCCCCTGGCCCGGGCCTCGGAGCCCTGGCAGGCGGCGGCGAGGAGCGCGAGGACGGCCGCCGCCGCGATCGCCTGCCGCGCCCCTCGTCCTCCCATCGCCTTCCGCATCGGCGCGCACCTCCCCCGGAACGCCGAAAGGCCGCGGCACACGGTGCCGCGGCCTCCAGTCGTCTGGTCAGCCTCGTCTGGTCAGCCCAGCGTTCGGGCCGGAGGGTAGCAGGCCGTCCCGGCAGCGGTCAACGTCACCGGAGCCGGAACTTCTCGGCCATCTCGATCTGGACGACCTTCCCGTCCTGCACGATCAGCAGGACGGTCCCGAACCGTAGACGCCGCAGGATCGCGATCACGCGGGCCACGACCTCGAGCTCCTCCTGCGTCAGGCCGTCGAGGACGCTCGGGGCGTCCCCTTCGTCGGAAGGCTCCGCGGGTCGGGTCACGTCGGGGCCACCCTAGCAACGCCTCCCCACCGCCTCCAGCGCCCCCGGCGCACGTATCATGGCCGGGCCCGTTCGGAGGCCGAGGGAGGCGAGGGATGGCAGTGGAGGCGGAGGCGGGCGCGTCCCGACACATCGAGCTGGTGGAGGGGTACGGCGCCCACAACTACCACCCCCTCCCGGTGGTCGTGGCGGAAGCGGAGGGGGCCTGGGTGACCGACGTCGAGGGCCGCCGGTACCTCGACTTCCTCTCCGCGTACTCGGCGCTCAACCTGGGCCACCGCCACCCGGGGGTGGTGGCCGCGGCGCGCCGCCAGCTCGACCGGGTCACGCTGACCAGCCGGGCGTTCCACAACGATCAGATCGGCCCGTTCCTGCGTGACCTCTGCGAGCTCTGCGGGATGGAGATGGCGCTCCCCATGAACAGCGGGGCCGAGGCGGTGGAGACCGCGATCAAGGTGGCCAGGGCATGGGGGTACCGCGTGAAGGGCGTGCCGCAGGACCGGGCGACGATCGTGACCTGCGCCGGCAACTTCCACGGCCGGACCGTCACGATCGTGAGCTTCTCGACCGACCCCACGGCCCGGCGCGACTTCGGCCCGTTCACGCCGGGCTTCGTCACGGTCCCCTACGGCGACCCGACCGCGCTCGAGGAGGCGCTCCAGGACCCGGACGTCGTGGCGTTCCTCGTGGAGCCGATCCAGGGGGAGGCCGGGGTGATCGTCCCCCCCGACGGCTACCTCGCGCGGGCCCGCGAGCTCTGCACGGAGCGGCGGGTGCTCCTCCTGGCCGACGAGATCCAGTCCGGGCTGGGGCGGACGGGGACGACGTTCGCCTGCGAGCACGAGGGCGTCGTGCCGGACGCCTACCTCCTGGGCAAGGCCCTGGGGGGCGGGATCGTGCCGCTCTCCGCCGTGGTGGCCACCGAGGAGGTGTTGGGCGTGCTCCGGCCCGGCGAGCACGGCAGCACGTTCGGGGGCAACCCGCTGGCCTGCGCGATCGGGCGGGAGGTGATCCGGATCCTGCGGACCGGGGAGCTCCAGGAGCGCTCCCGCGCCCTCGGGGAGCGGATGCTCCGGACGCTCCGGGAGGCGGACCTGGCGACCGTGAAGGAGGTCCGGGGACGCGGGCTCTGGGCCGGGGTGGAGCTCGTCCCCGACGCCATGCCGGCCCGGGCTCGCTGCGAGGAGCTCCTGGGACGCGGCGTGCTGGCCAAGGACACCCACGAGAGCACGATCCGGCTGGCCCCGCCCCTCGTGGTCTCCGAGGAGGACCTCGCCTGGGGCCTGGAGCGGGTGGTGGAGGTGCTGGCCGGGGCGGGGCGCTGAGCGGCGGTCATCCCTCGCCCACCGCGTCGGCGAAGACCCGTTCCATGGCCCGCCGGGCCCGCCGGGTGATCCGTCGGTAGGCGGCGAGGAAGCTCTGCCTGGGGTACTCCTCGAACCCCAGCCGGCGAGCCAGCCCGGTCTGCTCCTCGGGGGACGCCGGGAGCGCCTCGGCGTGCACCCGGCGATCGACCTCGAGGGCGTCCTTCACGTCGGAGAGGAACACGAACGCCTCCCCCAGCGCCCGGGCCGTCCCGTCCTCGAGGAGGCGGGCCGCCGCCAGCCGGTCGATCGCCTCGAGGGTCCCCCGGGCCCGGACCTGGGGATGGCTCCCGCCGTGCCGGAGGAGCGAAAGCTCCACCGCGAACTGGACGTCCGCCAGCGAGCCGAACCCCAGCTTGAAGTGGAACCGGGCGGCGTCGGCCGGCCGGACCCGCTCCCGCTCGATCCGCTGCCGCATCCGCAGCATCTCCGCCGCCCGGTCCACGGTCAGCTGGTCGGGGTAAGCGGCATCCTCCGCCCACCGGAGGAACCGGCGACCGAGGTCCGCGTCCCCCGCCACCGGTCGGGCCCGGAGGAGCGCCTGGAGCTCCCAGGGCTCGGCCCACCGCTCCCAGTACTCGAGGAAGGCGGCGAGCGAGCGGGCCAGGGGACCGGCCCGCCCCTCCGGCCGCAGGTCGGGGTCGGGCTCGAACCCCCGGGCCCGGACGCCCTCCAGCACGCGGGCCGCGAGGTCGGAGGCCCGCCGGAGGGCGTCCGCCCCCTCCCCCTCGTAGACGAAGACCACGTCGAGATCCGAGGCGAAGTTGAGCTCCTCGGCGCCGAGCTTCCCCAGCCCGATCACCGCGAACGGGAGGTCCGGCCCCACCTCGGCCACGACCTCCCCCACCACGCGGTCGGCCACCCGGGCCAGGGCCGCCCCGGTGGCTCGGGGATCGAGCTCCCGGCCCGCGTACCGCCCCACCACGCCGACCAGGTCGGCGTCGGCGTCGCCGGGAGGAGGTTCGTCGCGGAGGGCCAGCACCCGGGAGGGCTGCCGCACCAGCAGGTCCGTGGCGAAGGCGCTCGCCGCCAGGACGTAGCCCAGGCGGCGGGCCGCGACCGGGTCGGCGGCGAGCGCGTCGGCCACGTCCCGCCGCTCCCCGACCGCCTCGGCGAAGCGGGAGAGCCGCACCAGCGCCGCGTCGGGATCGGCGGCCAGGGCGAGCGGCGGGGCGAGGACCGGGAACAGGTGGGCCAGGACCTTGCCGAACCGGGTGGCGGGATCCACGACCCGATCCAGGACCTCGTACGCGGCCTCCGGGCGCCGGAACCCCAGCCCGGCCAGGAGCTCCACGGTGGCCTCCCGCTCCACGCCCGGCCGGGGGGCGGGCGGCCCGGCGAAGGCCTCCAGGAGCGGGCGGTAGAAGAGCCGCTCGTGGAGGCCCCGGACGAGGTCCGTCACTTGCTCGTACTCGGCGACCAGGGCCTCGGGGCCCGGCAGGCCGAGGGACCGGGCCAGTCGGTCCAGCGAGCGGCGGTCGGACGGGAGCTCATGGGTCCGTAGGTCCCGGACGATCTGGAGGCGGTGCTCCAGCCGCCGGAGGAACCGGTACGCGTCGGCCAGGGCCGCGGCATCTTCCTCCGCCACGTAGCCCTCTTCCGCCAACGCGGCCAGGGCCCGCAGCGTGTTCGGCTCCCGGAGGCGGCGGTCCCGCCGTCCGTGCACCATCTGGAGCAGCTGCACGGAGAACTCCACGTCCCGGATCCCCCCCCGGCCCCGCTTCACCTCCACCGCGTCCTTCCCCCGGGCCCGGACGTAGTCCTCGAGGCGCACCTTCACCTGGCGGACCTCCTCGATGGCCTCCGCCCCCAGCTCCGCCGGGTAGACGAGGTCGGCCACCCCGGTCACGAACGCCTCCCCCAGCCCGCGGTCGCCGGCCACCGGCCGGGCCTTGATCAGCGCCTGCCGCTCCCAGGTCGCCGCCTCCCGCTCGTAATGGGCGAGGGCCGCCGAGAGGGAGCGGGAGAGGGCGCCCCCCCGCCCGCCCGGCCGGAGCGTGGGGTCCACCCGGAGGGCCACCCCATCCTCCGTGGGCTCGGAGAGGAGGCGGATCATCGCCGCCGCGGCCCGCTCCCCGCCCGCCTGACGTTCGGCCCCAGGGTCGGGGTGGAGGAACAGGAGGTCCACGTCCGAGGCGTAGTTGAGCTCCGCGCCGCCCAGCTTCCCCAGCCCGATCACGGCGAGCAGGGGCGGCCTCGCGGCCCGGGCCGCCTCCTCCACGCAGGCCTCGGCGACGGCGGTGAGCTCCGCGACCACCTCCTCCACCGGAGCGCCCGCCAGGTCGCGGGCCGCGGCCCGGAGCGTGGCCCGCCGACGGAACCGGCGCAGCCCGGCCGCGGTCCCCAGCCGGTCCACGTCGCCCCTCAGCTCCGCGGCGAGCTCCTCCCGCCCCCGCGCGTGGAGGTCGGCCAGGGCCCAGGTCTCCTCGGGGTGGGCCACGAGGAGGTCGGCGGCGGCCGTGGAAAAGCCGAGGAGGGGGACGGCCGCCCGCAGCACCGCCTCGTCCGCCAGGGCCTCGCGGGCCCGGCGGTCCTCCCCCACCCGGGAGAGCGCCACCCTGGCCAGCTCGGGGTCGGGCGCCTCCCCCAGGGCCCGACCCAGCGCCTCGGGCGTGATCACGCCGGCCCCGCCCTCCGCCGACGGAGGCGGGCCTCGATCCACGAGAGGGCGACGAAGGCGGTCACCGCCATCCCGAGCAGGACGGCTCCCTCCCCGATGGCCTGGGGGAGCGCCCGGCGGTCGCCGGCCAGCCAGACGTGGAACACCGCCACGATCGCCAGGAACGCCGCGTAGCCGGAGGCCGCCAGCCGAAGGAGCGGCCCGAGCGGAGGCGGGCCCGGGGGTGGGCCGGGTCGGGCCGGTGGACGGCGGATCCACCGCAGCACCATGGACAGGAACAGCGCGTACGCGGCGGCGAGCGGAGGGAGCACCGCCCGGAGCATCTCAGCTCGCCCGGAGGAAGAGGGCCCAGCCCCGGACGAACAGGTGCCAACCCACCCAGAGCCAGAGCCCGAACAGCACGGCCCGCCCGACGGGCGGTCCCATCAGGGTCCGGAACAGATCCGAGAGCGTGGGCCACTCCGGGCCGCGGAGGAGCCCGATCCCCTGCCAGACGAGGAGGGCCCCCACGATCGCGAGCCAGCCGCCCAGGGCCACCGCGCGCATCCGCACACCTCCACCGCCGGGATGGTCGCAGCCTACCGCCAGCCGCGTGGGGGGCGGATGTAACCGGCCCGTAACCGGGGACCGGCCCGGCCCGGGTACCCTCGGTCCACGTGGGCCTGTCCGCGGAAGCCGAGTACGTCCTGCGCACGGTGGAGGAGCGGGGGATCCGCTTCGTCCGGCTGTGGTTCACGGACGTCCTGGGGTTCCTGAAGTCGCTCACGATCACCTCCCAGGAGCTCGAGGGGGCGCTCCTCGAGGGCGTCGGCTTCGACGGCTCCTCGGTCGAGGGGTTCGCCCGGATCCAGGAATCCGACATGGTGGCCCTGCCCGACCCGTCGACGTTCCAGGTCATCCCGTGGCCAGCCGAGGCCCAGGTGGCCCGGATGTTCTGCGACATCCACGACGTGGACGGCACGCCGTTCGCCGGCGACCCTCGCTACGTCCTGAAGCGACAGCTCCGGCGGGCGGCCGACCTGGGGTTCACGTTCTACGTGGGCCCCGAGCTCGAGTACTTCTACTTCCGGAGCCTGGAGGAGCCCCGGTTCCTGGACCAGGGCGGGTACTTCGACGAGACGCCGCTCGACGTGGCGACGGACTGGCGCAAGCGCACGGTCGCCTACCTCGAGGCCATGGGGATCCCCGTCGAGTACGTCCACCACGAGGTGGCGCCCTCGCAGCACGAGATCGACCTCCGCTACGCGGATGCGCTCACGATGGCCGACAGCGTGATGACGTACCGGCTCACGGTGAAGGAGGTGGCGCAGGAGTTCGGGATCTACGCCACGTTCATGCCGAAGCCGGTGGCCGGCGTGAACGGGAGCGGGATGCACACCCACCAGTCGCTGTTCGAGGGGGACCGCAACGCGTTCTTCGACCCCACCGACGAGTACCACCTCTCCAAGGTGGCGAAGCGGTACGTCGCCGGGCTCCTGGCGCACGCGCCGGAGATCACGCTCGTCACGAACCAGTGGGTGAACTCCTACAAGCGGCTCGTCCCCGGCTTCGAGGCCCCGGTCTACGTGTGCTGGGCCCGGCGGAACCGTTCGGCGCTCGTCCGCGTGCCGATGTACACGCCGGGCAAGGAGCAGGCCACCCGGGTCGAGTACCGCTCCCCCGACCCGGCCTGCAACCCGTACCTCGCGTTCGCCGCGATGCTCGCCGCCGGCCTGGCCGGGATCGAGGGGGAGTACGAGCTCCCCCCCGAGGCCTCCAACAACATCTACGAGATGACCGAGGCGGAGCGGGAGGCCGCGGGGATCCGCTCCCTGCCCGAGGACCTCCACGACGCGATCGGGCTGGCCGCCGGCTCGACCGTGCTCCGGGAGGCCCTGGGTGAGCACGTGCACGAGTTCCTGATCCGCAACAAGCGGCAGGAGTGGGACGGGTACAAGTCCTACGTGACCCCCTACGAGCTGGAGCGCTACCTACCCCTGCTCTGAGGGCGCCCTTCCCCGGCCGGGGCCCGACCGCATAGACTGCGGCCGTGGCCGATCGTGAGCGGGACGAGGCCCTCACGCCCGCCCTGCGGGCGGCGCGGGAGCGGCGGGAGAACCTCCACGAGCAGCTGGTGGCGGTGGAGCGGGCCATCTCCGGACCGGCCGCCGGACGGACCCGCGAGTGGCAGCTCGAGGTCCGCAAGGCGGTCGACGGGCTCCGGGGCTCCTGGGAGGACCACGTCCTCGTCACCGAGCGGCCCGGCGGCCTGTACGAGGAGGTCGCGTCCCGGGCCCCCCACCTGGCGGGGAAGATCCGGCACCTCCAGGAGCACCACCCGCAGATCCAGGCGGCGATCGAGGAGCTCCTGGGCCGGCTGGAGCGGGAGGAGATCGACGGCGGCTGGCCGGTGGACGAGGCCCGGGACGAGATCCAGCGGCTCCTGGGGCGGATCGTGAAGCACCGCCAGCACGGGGCCGACCTGGTCTGGGAGGCCTACAACCTCGACATCGGCGGCATCGAGTAGCGCACCGCCGCGCTACGCTTCGCCCGGATGATCCGGATCGCCCTGGGCCAGGTGAACACCACGGTCGGCGACCTGGAGGGGAACGTGCGCCGGCTGGCCGAGTGGACGTTCACCGCCACGGAGCTCGGGGCCGACCTGGTCTGCTTCCCCGAGCTCGCGATCACCGGGTACCCGCCGGAGGACCTGGTCCTGCGTCCCCGGTTCGTGGACGACAACCTCCGGGCGCTCGAGGAGCTGGCCCGGCGGACCGCGGCGGGGTGCGCCGTGCTCACGGGGTTCGTGGACCGGACGGCCCGGGGCCTGCACAACGCGGCCGGGCTGCTGAAGGCCGGGACGGTGGTGGCCCGCTACCACAAGGTGAGGCTCCCGAACTACGGCGTCTTCGACGAGCGGCGGTACTTCGTCCCCGGCGGAGCCGGGGGCTGCCCGGCGCGGGTGGCCTCCTCCCCGCTCGGCCTGTCGATCTGCGAGGACGCGTGGGCTCCGGGTCCCCCCTGGGAGGCCTACGCGGAGGTCGGGGCCCGCGCGATCGTGAACATCAACGGCTCGCCCTACCACCGGCGGAAGATCGCCGAGCGCCTGGAGGTGTGCCGGGCCCGGGCCCGGGAGACCGGGGCCTGGATCGTCTACGTGAACGCCGTGGGCGGCCAGGACGAGCTGGTCTTCGACGGCGGCTCGATGGTCGTCGCCCCGGACGGGGAGCTCGCCTGGCGGGCCGCCATGTTCGAGGAGGACCTCCTCGTGGTGGACCTCGACGTGCCCGAGGCGCCCCGGGGCTACCCGGGCCCGGAGGTCGCCGGCACGCCGAAGCCCGCCGCCCCCGATCCCTCCCGCCCCCCCTGGCCGGAGGGGCC
Source organism: Actinomycetota bacterium (assembly GCA_035573935.1). GTDB lineage: Bacteria > Actinomycetota > UBA4738 > UBA4738 > HRBIN12 > DATLZM01. Next base: position 2,515 of record DATLZP010000315.1, on the reverse strand, counting down.
GGCCGAGGTCTACCACGCGATCGTGCTGGGGACCCGGGACTACGTGCGGAAGAACGGGTTCCGGGAGGTGGTGCTGGGGCTCTCCGGAGGGATCGACTCCTCGCTCGTCGCCGCGATCGCCGCCGACGCCCTCGGCCCGGACGCCGTGCGGGCCCTGGCCATGCCCTCGCCGTACTCCTCCGCGGAGAGCGTGGAGGACGCCTACGAGGTGGCGCGGCGCCTGGGGATCCGGATCGACGAGGTCCGGATCGACGACGTCTTCAAGGCCTACCTCTCCGCGCTGGAGGACGTGTTCCGCGACACCGAGGAGGGGGTGGCCGAGGAGAACCTCCAGGCCCGGATCCGGGGGAACCTCCTGATGGCGCTGTCGAACAAGTTCGGCTCGATGGTCCTGGCCACCGGGAACAAGAGCGAGTACGCCGTGGGCTACGCCACGCTCTACGGCGACATGGCGGGCGGCTTCGCCCCCATCAAGGACGTCCCCAAGACCCTGGTCTACGAGCTGGCCCGGTGGCGGAACGGGAGGGGCGAGCCGCCGCCCATCCCCGACCGGGTCCTGGCCAAGCCGCCGTCCGCCGAGCTCCGGCCGGGGCAGCGGGACACGGACTCCCTCCCCCCCTACGAGGTCCTCGACCCGATCGTCGAGGACTACGTGGAGGAGGACCGGAGCCCCGAGGAGATCGTGGCGGCGGGCGCCGACCCCCGGCTCGTGGAGCGGGTGGTGCGGATGATCGACCGCGCCGAGTACAAGCGGCGCCAGGCCCCGCCGGGGGTGAAGATCACGCCGAAGGCGTTCGGCCGGGACCGGCGGATGCCGATCACGAACCGCTACCGCCCGGGCGGCCCCGAGGTGCTCCCGCGGTAGCATCGCCCCGGGCCGGTAGCTCAGCCTGGTAGAGCAGGGGGCTTTTAACCCTCGTGTCGCGGGTTCGAATCCTGCCCGGCCCACGACGGCACCCGGGGAGGCGTGCGAGCCACGCGGACGGCCCCGAGCCCGCTCCCGCTCCTGCCGCCGACCGCCCTCAGCGGACCGCCGTGAGCCCGGCTACCGCTCCTGCCAGACGTAGGTCGTCCAGTCGAGTCCCTCGGTCCCGGCCTCGCGGTTGAAGTCGTCGCCGAGCCTCTCCGACGCCTCGTGCATCGCGTCGTGCGACTCCCAGTCCGCCATCATCGAGACGACGTTCGGGTCGTTCTCGTCCACCAGCACCCGCGGGCTCCGGGCGCCCATGTCGATGTTGGCCTGCTCGAACTTCTTCGCGGTGGCCACGAAGCGCTCCACGTCGGGCACCCGGACGACGAACTGCACGGTGACCATGCGGACCTCCCTCCCTCGGGCGATGCGCAAGCCTCGCACCAACGGGAAGGTCGACGCAACCGCGGCGGGAACGGCACCGGGAGCCCCGTCGTCCAACCTGGGAGTTCGACACCGGGAGGTGACCCCAGATGCGCCCACGGCTCCTCGCCCTCACGACCCTCGTCGGGGTGGTCCTCGGGCTCACCGCCGGCCCCACCTGGGCCTGCGGCGGCCTCGTCAACCCGAACGGGAGCGTGACGCTCGTCCGGACCACCACGCTCGCCGCCTACGTCGACGGCGTGGAGCACTACGTCACCTCCTTCGAGTTCGCCGGTGCGGGCGGCGAGTTCGGCTCGATCGTCCCGCTCCCGGGCGTGCCGACGAAGGTCGTGCGGGGCGGCGACTGGACGCTCCAGCGCCTGGTCCTGGAGACCCAGCCCCTCGTCGTGCCCGGGCTCGCCTTCGCCGCCCTCGCGGCGGAGGACGCCGAAGCCAGGGTCCTCCTCCGGACCCGGATCGACGCCCTCGACGTCACGGTCCTGGAAGGCGGGGGCCGGGCCGTCGGGGACTGGGCCCGGGAGCACGGGTTCCTACTCCCGCCCGACGCCCCCGAGGTCCTGGACTTCTACGCCCGGCGCAGCCCCATCTTCATGGCCGTGACGTTCAACGCCGAGCGGGCCGAGGAGCAGGGGATCGCCCGCGGGCAGGGCACCCCGGTCCACGTGGCCATCCCCACCCCGAACCCCTGGGTGCCGCTCCGCATCCTGGGGCTCGGGGCCCCGGCCGCGGCGCCGGTCGAGGCCGACGTGTACCTGCTCACCGAGCGGGAGCCGGCGCTGCTGCCCGCCCCGGTCCCGGCCTCCCTCCTCGGATCGGCGCGGGGCCGGGTGGCCCTCCTCGACCGGGAGCACCCCGGCCTCGTCCTGGAGCGGAGCGAGCCCGCCTCGTCCTCGCTGCTCGCGGATCTCCGGTCGGACCGGGGGATGGGCTGGCTCCCCACGAAGGGGATGTGGCTCACGTACCTCCGGGTGGACTCCCGGGCCGGCGCCCTCACCTACGACCTCGCGGTGGACGCGAGCGGTGCGGGGCGACCGTCCCCGGTGGCGGCCGGCCTGGATCCCGAGGCGGCGCCCGGACCGGGGCCGGGATGGCTGTCCGGAGCCTGGGCCGTCGCGCTGCTCGGGGCGGGCCTGGCGGCGGGGGTGGCGCTGGCCCGGCGTC
>DATLZP010000314.1:0-2826 GCA_035573935.1 Actinomycetota bacterium | reverse complement strand
GACCGGCTGGAACAGCGTGAGGAGCGAGGAGACCGAGACGTCCACCGACGCGTGGGCCCACGACAGGAGGACGTGGCCCGCCGAGGCGCCGACCACGAACACGGCGAGCAGGACGAGGTCGGCGCGGTCCAGCCCCACCAGGGGCTGGCCGGTGAAGAGGGCGAGCGGGGTGACGAGGAGCCCGGCCACGAGGAACACGACCGTCATGTACTGGAGCGGCGGCACCGTGCGCCGGGCCCGCTTCGACACCAGGAAGTAGCCGGTCCAGGCGAACACCGAGGCCCCGGCCAACAGGTCGCCGTACAGGCTCCAGGCCGGCGTGCCGGAGGAGCCCACCGAGACCAGGACGGCGCCGCCGGTGGCGAGGGCCATCCACCACGCGTCGCGGGCCGTGATCCGCTCCCCGAAGAGCGGGCCGGCGGCGAGGAGCACCAAGGCCGGCTGGAGGGCGGAGATCACCGCGGCGTCGGCGAGCGTCGTGTGCTTCACGGCGGAGAACCAGAACGCGATCTCGACCCCGAGCAGCGCGCCGCCGGGGGCGGAGGTCCGGACCATCGGCCAGGTCAGCCGCCGGCCGGTGAGGAGCCCGAGCAGGAGGAGCAGCGCGGTCCCCATCCACAGGCGGTTCGCGGCGAACGTGAGTGCCGGGAGCGGCGAGACCTTGATGAGGACGTTCACCACGCCCCAGATCGCGACCGCCCCCAGGACCGCCGCCGCGCCCGGGCGCGACGTCCGGACCCCGCGCTCCCTCGTCCGCGTCGCCACGGGCCCATGCTCCCAGGCCCGGCGGCCGGTCCGCGCCGAGCCCCGGCTGGGCAGCCGGCCCCCGGTGCGTCAGGATGCTCCCGTCGGGAGGGAGGGAGGCAGCCATGGCGAGAACGGTCTGGGGTCTCTCGAAGCGGCAGGCGAACTACCGGCCTGCGCCCAGGCCCGAGGTGCGGTGCGACCGGTGCCGGTACATGTTCCCCACGCTCGCGCTCGGCGGGTGCCGGTGGGTCCGGGGCGTGATCAGGGCGGAGTACACCTGCGACGAGTTCGCGCCGCGGCGCCCGGGCGGCTGATCGGGCAGCCGAGCTCGTGTCCGGCGCGCCCCGCGGTTCCCGGCGTCGCCGCTGGCGTCATCCGCGGGCCGCCGCCGGGCCCTCGGGCGGACCGGCCTGCTTCCTTCCCTGCGCGATCTCGCCCCGCCACGCGCCGGTCTCCCGGCCCCGAGACTCGATGAACCCCTTGAGCCGCTCGAGGTCCCCTTCACGCGGCGGCCGACGAGCCCCAGGGCGCTCGCCGCCTTCTCCTTCCGGTCCCCCGGGAAGAACCTCACCTGGAGCACGACCCGGCTGGTGCTGTCGTCGATCCGGTGGAACGTGACGACGCCGGCGTTCCCGGTCCCGCCCTCGCTGGTCCAGGCGATCCGCTCGTCGGGGATCTGCTCCGAGATCCGGGCGTCCCATCCCCGCCGCTCCCCGGCGATCTCCGCGACCCAGTGCAGGCGGTCGTCGCTCACCTGGGTCACCGACTCGACGCCTTCCATGAACCGAGGGAACTCCTCGAACTGCGTCCACCGTTGTAGGCGGTTCGCACGGGCACACCGACCTCGATCGACGCCTCGTACGTGTGCTCCTCGTGGGCGGGCATCGGGTCCCCTCCTCTTCCCGACGGCAGCCGAGCGATGCCCAGCCGGGGCCGCGGCTAGACCTCTTCGCCGGGCGTCGCGCGGATCAGGTCGTGCGCCGGCCCCTCAGGGCGTCGAAGAGGTGCCGGAGCGTGGGCGTGGAGCCCAGGCCCAGGCGGGCGCCGATCCGGGCGGCGACCGGGGGCGCGAGGCCGGCGGAGGCGAGCGTCGCCTCCCGCTCGGGGGCGAAGACCTCGACCGGGCTCCCGTCCAGGACCACCTCCCCCTCCCGCATCACGACGATCCGGTCGAAGCGCTCGGCGGCGAAGCCCATGTCGTGGGTGACGGCGATGACCGTCCGGCCGGCCGCCGCGTAGGCCTCCACGATGGCCCCGATCCGCTCCACCCCCGGGCCGTCCTGGCCGGTGGTCGGCTCGTCCAGGACCAGGACCGCGGGGTCCATGGCCAGCACCCCGGCCAGGGCGAGGAGCTTCCGATCCGACGGGCCCAGGTCGTGGGGATGGACGTCCCGGTGTTCGGCCAGGCCGGTCGAGCGCAGGGCGGCCTCCACGAGCCGCTCGGTCGCGGCCGGCTCCAGGCGGAGGTTCCCCGGGCCGAACCGGACCTCCCGCTCCACGGTCCGCTCGAAGAGCTGGTCGTCGGGGTCCTGGAACGAGAACCCGACCGTGCGGGCCAGGACGTGCACCGGCCGGTCGCCGACCGGCTCCCCGCCCACCCGGACCTCGCCGGCGTCGGGCCGGAGGAGGCCGTTCAGGTGCTTGACCAGCGTGGTCTTCCCCGAGCCGTTCTGCCCCACGATGGCCAGGCGCTGGCCGGGAGGAACCTCCAGGCGCACGCCGCGGAGGGCCTCCACGCCGCCGGCGTAGCGGTGGACCACCCCCCGGACCTCGACCCCGGTCGGCGGGTGCGACCGGACCGGCTCCCAGGCCACGGAGGGAGCCCCTCCCGGCGCGGCCGACCCGCCCGGCACCCGCCCCGCGCGCGCGGCCTCCCGGAGCCCCGCCGCCAGGGCGTCCTCGTCCTCCAGGTCGTCCCCCGCCGTCCCCGCCAGCTCCGCCAGCGCCACGAGGTCCGGCGGGCGGAGCCCGAGGGGCCCCAGGACCCCCGAGCCGAGCACGACCCCCGGCCGCCCCTCGGCCACGGCCCGGCCCTGGTCGAGCAGGAGGCAGCGGGGGATCCCGGCCAGGACCCGGACC
>DATLZP010000313.1:0-2817 GCA_035573935.1 Actinomycetota bacterium | reverse complement strand
GACCTCGTCCTGCTCGCCGTGTTCGTGGTGGGCGCCTCGGCCGGGCACGTCCTGCTGTCGTGGGCCCACGCCTCGGTGGACGTCTCGGTCTCCTCGCTCCTCACGCTGTTCCAGCCGGTGGTCGCGGCGGTGGCGGCGCTCCTCGTGCTGGGGGAGCCCATCACCCCGCTCACGGTGGCCGGCGGCGGGGTGGTGATCGGCGCGCTGGCAGGGATCGTCCGGCGGGCGGCCCGGGTGGGGGAGGCCGATGAGGTCCCGCCCGTCTGAGGCCGGGAGCCCCCCGTCGGACGAGCCGCCCGGCCGCCGCATCTATAGTCCGCACCGATGGGTCGACCCGCGCGCCGGGGCGAGGAGGAGGGCTGCCCGGCCACCGCCGCCCTCGAGATCCTGGGGCGGAAGTGGACCGGGCAGATCCTCTGGTCGCTCCTGGCCGGCCCCCGGCGGTTCAGCGAGCTCCTGGAGCAGGTGCCGGGGATCACCGACCGCGTGCTGTCGGCCCGGCTGAAGGAGCTCCTGCGGTCGGGGATCGTCACCCGCCGGACGTTCGCCGCCGGCCCCCCCCGGGTCGAGTACCGCCTCACGGCCAGGGGGCGCGCCCTGGCCCCGGTGCTCGAGGAGATGACTCGGTGGAGCCGGCGGTGGGGGCGTCGGCCCGCCGGGTGAGCCGGCCCGCCGTCCCGCCCCGGCCCGAACGCGCTATCCTTTGGATAGTCGACGACAGGCGGACCGTGGACGGCGTGGGACGCCCATCCGGCCCGGCCGTCCACCCTCCCGACGGAAGGAGGAGCCATGAGCGACGCGGCGGCGGTCGTGTTCCTGATCGGCCGGATCCTGTTCGCGCTCCCGTTCATCGTCTCCGGGGTGGCCTTCCACTTCGCGAAGAGCGCCCAGGCCGAGGGCTACGCGAAGTCCGTGGGCTTCCCCGCCCCGCAGCTCGGGGGCTGGCCGGCGGGGGTGTGGCTGGTGGCGGGGGGCGGCTCGATCGCCCTCGGCGTCTGGCCGGACCTCGGCGCGCTGATGATCGCGCTGTGGGCCATCCCCACGATCCTCTGGTTCCACACCTTCTGGCGGATGGAGGGCGAGCAGCGGATGATGCAGCAGCTGCTCTTCAACCGGAACGTGATGTTCCTCGGGGCCGCGCTCGCGCTCCTCGCCGTGTTCGTCTCGCTGGGGGAGGCCACGCCCTTCATGCTGGTCGGGCCCCTGTTCTCCTGAGCCCGGCGTCCCGGGCGGCTCAGGCCGGGAGGTGCAGCTCCTCGACCTCGGCCGGGGAGAGCTCGCGGGCCAGCGGATGGTCCGCGATCATCGCCGAGGGGATCGGGGTCCACATCCACGCCCGGTCGCGGAGGACCTCGGCGCCCGCGCCGGGGCGCTCGGTCCACACGCGGAACAGCGCCCTGCCCAACCGGTAGAGGCGCCAGGCGGGGGGCGCCGGAGCGTCCCGGGGCTGGGAGGGTCCCCCGGGACCCTCCGGCCCCTCCGGGGCTAGGGCCGCGGCCAGTTCGCGGTGCCCGCGAGCAGGGCCCCCGCGATCGCGGCGGCCAGCGCGGCCCAGGCCCGGATCCGACCCCATCCGCCGTGCCTCATCGGTGCTCCCCCCTTCCCCTTCGGTCGACATGGGGCTCGGAATGTAACGCCGGACTTCTCCAGCTGCAAACATCCTTGTAAAGCTCGGACGTCGCTCGGCCGACCTCGAGGGATGGGTCCGGTTGCTCCGGAGGCGGCCCCCCGCGGGGTACGCTCCCCGGCAACGGCTCGGGAGGACGGCATGGTCGGCAGGAGGCTGCGGCGCCTGCGGCTGGCGGCGGGGCTCACCCAGCGCCAGCTGGCGGAGCCCCGCTACACGCACGCCTACGTGAGCTCGATCGAGGCCGGGCGGAGGGAGCCCTCCCGGCAGGCCGTGGAGCACTTCGCCCGCAAGCTCGGGATGGACCCCGAGGAGCTCCTGACGGGCCGGCCCCGGGGGCTCGACGTGCGGCTCGGGCTCCGGGCCCAGGAGGCCAGGCTGGCCCTCTCGGAGGGACGGGAGGCGGACGCGGAGGCGGCGTTCCGGGCCATCCTGAAGGAGGCCACGCGCCACCGGCTCCCGGCGCTCGTGGCCCGGGCGGAGGAGGGGCTCGGGCTCCTGCGGGAGCGGCGCGGCGAGCCGGAGAGGGCCCTCGAGCACCACCGGCGGGCCGAGGAGGTCCTCCGGGACGAGCCGCCCACGGCCCGCGTCGACGCCGTGGACGGGCAGGCCCGGTGCCTGACCGCCCTGGGGGACGTCCGACACGCGATCTACCTCCTGGAGCGGCTCCTGGACGAGATCCGGGAGCGCAGCCTGGAGGATCCCGACGCGCTGTCGCGGATCCACGCCGGGCTCCTGTACTCCTACCTCGAGGCCGGGCTCTACCGGAAGGCGGCGGAGGCGGCGGCCGAGCTCGAGGTGCTCGCTCCCCGCCTCACCGACCCCGAGCGGGTGGCCGTGATGCACGTCCACGTGGCCCGCCTGTACCTCCACGAGGGGCGGATCGCCGACGCGGAGCGCTCGCTGGGCCGGGCGGAGGACGCCTACCGGAGCCTGGGGCTCCGGACGGACCTGGGGTTCGCCCACCTGGCCCGGGGCTACGTGCTCACCCGCGACGGGCGGATGGCCGAGGCCCGGGACAAGCTGGAGCAGGCCCTGGCCATCTTCGAGGAGACGGGCGAGCGCAAGCACCGGACCCGGGCCCGGAACGAGCTGGCCCGGGTGGCCCGCCTGGAGGGCGACGCGGAGCGGGCCGTCGAGCTGCTGGAGCGCTCGCTGGCCGAGCTGGGCGACGCCGACGCCCCGATCCG
>DATLZP010000312.1:0-8505 GCA_035573935.1 Actinomycetota bacterium | reverse complement strand
GTCGACGCCGGCGTGCACAAGATCGTCTACGCCTCGTCCGGGTGCGTCTACCCGCTCTTCCTCCAGGCCGACCCGGGGACGACCCTCTACCTCACGGAGGACATGGTGGCCGCGCCCGGGTACGACCCGGACGGGATGTACGGCCTCGCCAAGCTGGCCGGCGAGCTCACGCTCCGGGCGATGCACGACGAGCTGGGCATGGAGACGGCGTCGCTCCGGTACTTCACCGTGTACGGGCCGCGGGGGGTGGAGAACCACGCGGTGATCGCGATGATCGCCCGGGCGTTCCTCCGGCAGGACCCGTTCCATGTCTGGGGCAACGGTGAGCAGATCAGGAACTGGACCTACGTCGACGACATCGTGGAGGGGACGATCCTGGCTGCTGAACGGATCGACGATGGCACGGCGGTGAACCTGGGCACGATGGAGCGCATCCGCGTGCTGGACGCGGTCCGGATGGTCTGCGAGCTGGCCGGCTACAGCCCGGAGATCGTGACGCAGCCCGACATGCCGACGGGCCCCATGAACCGCGTCGCCGACAACTCCCTGGCCAAGCGCCTGTTGGGGTGGGAGCCCAGGGTCCCCTTCGCGGAGGGGCTCCGGAGGACGCTCGAGTGGTACTTCGCCACCAAGGACCCGGAGCACGTCCGCGCCATCTTCGACCACATGCTGACCGGCCGGGGCGCCCCCTCCGGGGCTCCGGAGCCCGTGCCGGCGGCGAGCGGGGAGCGCGGGGACGCGTGAGACGGGGATGACGGGGGCGGCCTGGGGTCGCGGCGGGAACGGCGGCCGGCCGGTCGGCGACGACGGCGCCCGCGGCTGGACCGGGCCGGTCCCCATGGCGATGGGCGCGCCGCCCCGCGAGTACGCCCGGGTGGTCCTCCTCGTGCCGGCGACGCTCGTCACGGCGTGGCTGGCCCTGCTCGTCCTCCGTCACGAACCGCTCCCGGTGGACGATCTCGGGGCTGCGGCCACGATCACGGCCCTGTTCTGCGTGGGGGCCACGGCGACGGCGCTGGCGTTGCACCGACTCCACCTGCTGTCGTTCCCGGCGCTGTTCGCCGGCGTGACGCTGCTGTTCACCTGCAGCCCGCTGTTGCTGTACCGGCTGGAGGGCTACGACGCCTTCAGCATCTGGGAGTTCGTGGATCTCACGAGCGTCCTGGTGGCCATGCCGGTGATCATGCTGGGGTTCTCCGCGTTCCTGCTGGGGGCCCTGCTCGTGCCCACCCGGGGGCCGGTGGCGCTGGCCCGCTCCTGGCGGCCCCCGTCGCCGGCGGACCTGGCCCGGAGACGGGTGCTCCGACAGGTCGGGTTCGTCATCTACGCGGTCTGCGCGGGCCTCATCCTGGCGTCGACGCTCACCGGGCAGGGGCTCGCGTTCGCCTTCGAGGGCGGTTACTCGGCCTACCACGGCGCGAAGCGGGCCGGGGACATCTCCCGGCTGGTCGGCGTCTCGGTCGCCCACCTGCTCCCGTGGTCGCTCCTGATCCTCACCGCCACCAGCGTGAGCCGCCGGGAGCGTCGACAGGCGGTGCTGCTCACGGCGCCCTTCGTCCTGGTGATGCTGGCGGTGGGGGACCGGGGCGGCCCGATCGCGACGATGGCCGTGGTGGCCTCGGGCCTGTACCTCGTGGGTTCCCGTGTCGGGTGGGGACGGGTCCTGGGGATCGGGCTCGTCATCGCGTTCCTGATCCCCACGATCCTGAACCTCCGCCAGGTGCCGATCTCGGACTGGTCCACGGACACGATCGTGAACGCGGCGACGAACCGCGTGGAGGGCACCAACACGTTCCGGGACGACCCGATCACCGGGTTCCTGGTCTCGATGTCGAGCCCCTACCAGACGCTCATGGCCACGGTGGGCGTGGTTCCCGCCCAGGAGCCCTACCACATGGGCCGTGACTACCTGGGCTCGCTCGTCGTGGCCATCCCGTTCCGCTCGGTGATCCTGCCCTTCCTGGGCGCCGAGATCGACCGGCTGCCCCCGAGCCAGTGGGTGCTCCAGATCCTCCACCCCGGGCGGAAGGCCGGCCCCGGGTACCTGCAGCTCGCCGAGGCGTACCTGCAGTTCGGCGCGGCCGGCGTGGTCGCGCTGTACCTCCTGTTCGGGTGGAGCTTGACCCGGCTCTGGCGGTCGGCGTTGGCCCGCGTCTCCGACCCCCGGCTCCTGTCGTTCCTCCTGATCGTGATGATGGAGACGCTCCTGTGGGTCCGGAACTCCTCGACGCTGATCGTCCGGGCGGTGGCTTGGGGCTGGGTCCTCGTGTACGTCCTCCCGGCGTTCCTGCCGAGGGCCGAGGGATCGGCCGAGCCGCTCCCCGGTCGGCGGGCCGTCGCCCTCACGCGATGAGCCCTCCGGCCGGGGACCGGCCCCGGCGCATCCTCCTGGTCTTCGGGGGCCTGGAGCGCGCCGGGGCGCAGCTGCGGATGCTGGAGGTCTGCCGGGAGCTCCGGCGGGAGACGGCCGTGGGGTTCGACCTCTGCTCGCTGGACCTCGGGCCGGACGAGCTGGACGAGGAGGTGACCGCCGCAGGGGGCTCGGCGCTCCGGGTGTCCATCCGCTCGCCCCGGTTCCCCATCCGGTTCCTCCGGCTCCTCCGGGCCCGGCGGTACGACGCGGTGCTCAGCGAGCCGCAGCTCTTGACCGGGATCGTCCTGCTCCTCGCCGCGGCCGGCCGCGTCCCCGTGCGGATCGCGGCCATCCACAACGCGCTCGGCGCCCGGGGGCAGTCCGCGACGAACCCGCTCGTCCGGTTCGTCCTGGGGAGCCGTCCCTTCGTCTGGGCGATGCGGCTGCTGATCCGATCCTGCGCCACCGACGTGATCGCCGTCTCCCGGAGCGCGCTCGACAGCGTGCTGCCCGGCCGCTGGCAGGCGAGCGCCCGGTGCCGCGTCGTCTACAACGGGACCGATCTCGCGCCCTTCGCCGGGCCCCCGGACCGGGAGGGCGTGCGGGCGGAGTTCGGATGGCCCGCGGACAGCCGGATCGTGGTGCACGTGGGGCGGATGTCTCCGCAGAAGAACCACCGCGCCATCCTGGAGGCGGTCCGTCGCGTCCGGGAGCGGGACGGGCGGGTCCGGCTGCTCCTCGTGGGCGACGGCAGGCTCCGGCCCGAGGTGGAGGAGCTCCGGGATCGCCTGGGGCTGCGGGAGGCGACCGCGATCACGAGCGGTCGCCGGGACGTCCCCAGGCTCCTCCTCGCCTCCGACGTGTTCCTCTTCCCCTCCCTCTGGGAGGGGCTTCCGGGGGCGCCCCTCGAGGCGCTCGCCGCCGGTCTCACCGTCGTGGCGAGCGACATCCCGCCGATCCGCGAGATCGCCCCGTACTTCCCGGGGGCCGTCCGGGTGGCCCCGCCCGAGGACGTCGAGGCCCACGCCGCCAACGTCCTGGCCGCGCTCCGGGATCCGGCGGACCGGGAGGGCCTGCGGGCGCGCTTCGCCGCGTCCCCGTTCGCCCTGGAGGGCTGCGTCCGGGCCTACCGCGAGCTGTTCCGGATCCCCGCCGCCGCCCCCGGGCCGGCGGTGGCCCGGCCATGAGCGGGGACGCCCCCACGGTCCTCTACACGTCGTCGGACGCCTCGTTGCAGAGCGGCGCGTTCCGGTGGCTCCTCGAGATGAGCGACGGGATGCGGGAGCGGGGGTACCGTCCGCTCCTCGTCCTCCCCACCCAGGTGGCCCCGGCCTGGCCGGTGCCCGGCGCCCCGGAGGTGCCGGTCCGCTACCTCCCCCTCTCCAGGATCCGTCGCGGCCGCTCCCTCCTCGGCTACGGGCGGGACCTGGGGGAGATGCTGCGGAGCGCGGTGTGGCTGGCGGCCATCATCCGGCGGGAGCGGGTGGCGCTTGTCCACGTGAACGAGATCCTCGACCTGTACGGGGGGATCGCCGCCCGGATGGCCGGCGTTCCCTGCGTCTGGCACATCCGGGCCGACACGTCCTCCTGGCCGGCGCCCCTTCGCAGGGGGCTCCCCCGGCTCGTGACGAGGCTGGCCGCGGAGGTGGTGTGCGTCTCGGCCTCCGTGCGGGCGGAGGTCTTCGAGCGGGAGGGGGTCACCTCCCCCAAGCTCACGGTGATCCACGACGCGGGGCCCGACCCCCGGGCCTTCCGACCGGACCTCGATGGCTCGGCCGTCCGCCGGGAGCTCGGGCTGGCCGACGGCGCCCCCCTGGTCGTCCTCGTCTCGAAGCTCGTCGAGCCCAAGGGGCACGAGGTCCTGCTCCGGGCGGCCCCCCGCGTGCTGCAGGCCTTCCCGGGGACCCGGTTCGCCATCGTGGGCGGGGAGCTCGACGGCCCCCACCACCGGCGCTACGCGGCTCGGCTCCGGCGCCTGGCGGAGGAGGTCGGCCCGGCGGTCACGTTCACCGGCTACCGGGACGACGTGGCGCGGGTCATGGCGGCCGCGGACGTGATCGTCCACTGCCCCACGCACCCCGACCCCTTCCCCGGCGTGGTCCTGCAGGGGATGGCCCTTGGGAAGGCCGTCGTGGCCGCGGACATCGGCGGCGCCCGGGAGCAGGTGGAGCCGGGGATCTCCGGCCTCCTGGTGCCGCCGGAGGACCCGGAGGCCCTGGCCGGCGCGCTCGTCGAGCTCCTGGCCCAGCCGGAGCGCCGGGGGGCGCTGGGGCGAGCGGCGGCCCGCCACGTGGCCACCGCGTTCACCCGGGATGCGTTCTTCGATCGGCTGGCGGACGTCTACGCCCGGCTGGCGGGGAGGTGAGCCGGCGGTGAGCGCGGTTTGGGGCCCGGCCCGGGCCCTCTCCGGGGGCCCGGTCCACCACGTGCTCCGTCGGAGGCTGTCGCTCCATCCCGCGCTCTACCTGCCGCTCGCCCGGTGGAAGAGCGGCCACACCGTCCTCGACCGGGACACCCGGCTGGTGATCGACGGCTTCACCCGATCGGCCGGCACGTTCGCCGCCATCGCGTTCCAGCTGGCGCAGGACGACCACGTGCGGGTGGCCCACCACATGCACGCGGCGGCCGCCCTGGTGGCCGCGGCCCGTCGCGGTGTCCCGACGCTCGTCACCGTCCGCGCCCCCGAGCCGACGATCGTGTCGGCCATGGTCCGCGAGCCGGGGATCCCGGCTCGGGAGTGGCTCCGCACCTACGTGGCGTTCTACGAGCGGATCGCACCGTACCGGTCCGCGTTCGTGATCGGCACGTTCGAGGAGGTGACCAGGGACCTGGGGGCCCTGATCGACGCGGTGAACGAGCGCTTCGGGACCGGCTTCGCGAGGTTCGAGCACTCGGAGGAGAACGTCCGGACCGTGTTCCGGCTGATCGACGAGCGCGCGGCGGGGCCGCCCTGGCAGCCGCACCTCAACCGGTTCATCTCGGGGCTCATCAGCGCCGGCGAGTACCTGCGGATCACGCAGCCCTTCCGGGAGGCGGACGGCGGACGGCCCCCGCCCGTCCCCGAGCACCGCGTCCAGCGGCCGTCCCCCGAGCGGGAGGCGGGGAAGGAGGAGGCCCGGCGGCGGTACCGGGCCCCGGGGCTGGCCGGGCTCCGGCGCCGGGCGGAGGCGGCGTACCGAGCGGTCGCGGGGCACGGGGCGTCGCGGCGGGGGGCCGGTGCCGAGTGGGAGGGCTGACCGGGCCGCATCGCACGATCGGCGTAGGAGACGTACCCCCGGGGCCCGTCGTCCGGCGGCCCGTCGCCCGGTAGCCTCCCAGGCTGCAGGATGTCGACCTCCAGGCGGAACCCGGACCGGGACCCGCGGCGCCTCGCCGCCCCGGGGAGCGCGCTCCTCGTCGAGGTCATGGGACCGGCGGGGGCGGGCAAGACGTCGTTGGTCCGGGCCATGCGGGCCCTGGATCCGGAGATCCGGGCCGGGCTCGGCGTGGGACGGGCGGTCTGGTTCCCGATCCTGGTGGCGAAGGTGGTCCGGCTGGTGCCCCTCTGGCTCCTCCGGTCGCCCCGTGGTCGGTGGTTCACGTGGAACGAGCTCAAGTCGATGTCGTTCCTGGACGCCTGGCTCCGAGCTGCGCGGCGCCGCCCCCCGGGCGCGGCCGTCGTCCTGGATCACGGCCCGGTGTACCGGCTGGCCCGGCTCCGGGCCTTCGGGCCTCCGATCGTCCGGACCCCGTCCTTCGCGCGGTGGTGGCGCCGCTGCCTGGAGGGCTGGTGGGGGGCCCTGGACCTGATCGTCCACCTCGACGCCCCCGATGAGGTGCTCCTGGAGCGGGTCGGCGCGCGGGGGCACTGGTACCTGAGCGGGGAGGATCCCACGGAGGAGAAGGTGGACTTCCTCCGCCGGTACCGCCGGGCCTTCGACGAGACGCTGGCGGAGGCGGGGAGCGGGGGACCGGTCGTCCTGCGGGTGCGATCCGATCGGGCCCGGTCGGAGGCGATCGCCGCCGACGTCCTCCGGGAGCTGCGCGGGCCGGGCGCCGAGGCCCGCACGGGGGCGTCCCGCCGATGATGCGCGCCCTGAAGCGCTCGGTGAAGGCGTTCTCCAGCCTCCACGTGCCCGGCGGCGGTCCGGACGTGTTCCTGTACTCGACCCCCCGGAGCGGGAGCACCTGGCTGATGGAGCTGATCTGGAGCCAGCCCGGGTTCAAGACCTGCAACCAGCCCCTGTACCTCGAGAACCCCGCCGTGCGGAAGCGGCTGGGGATCGACGACTGGGTGGAGCTCTACAGCCTGGAGGCGATGCCCCGGATCGAGCGGTACCTCTCCCGGATCGCCCGGGGGCGGATCGGGTTCACGAACCCCAACCCCATCCGCCGCTACTACCGTCCGATCACGCGGCGGATCGTGTTCAAGGAGATCCATGGGTCCGCGGACCTGATCGATCCGGTCCGGGAGCGGTTGGGGTGCCGCATCGTCTACCTCGTCCGCCACCCCATCGCCGTGACGCTCTCCACCGAGCGGTGGCCGACCCTGCCCGCCTTCCTGGAGAGCGACTACCGGCGGCACTTCTCGGCCCAGGAGCTCGACCGGGCGCGTGCCATCCTGGCCTCCGGCGACCGGCTGGAGCGAGGGGTGCTGGCCTGGTGCCTGCAGAACGCCGTCCCCCTGAGGCGGATCGAGCCGGGGTGGGCGGTCGTGACCTACGAACAGCTCGTCCTGGATCCCCATCCCGTGATCGCCGAGCTGGCCCGGAAGCTGGACCTGCCGAGGCCCGAGCGGATGCTCCATCGCCTGGGCGTCCCCTCGGTGAACGTCCGGTACAAGTCGACGGAGGAGACCAAGGCGCTGCTCGCGGCGGGGGACCCCAGCATGCGGCCCTGGTTGGTGGAGAAGTGGCGGAAGAAGGTGGACCCCGACCGGGAGGCCCGGGCCATGGCGATCCTGGAGGCGTTCGGGATCGACGCCTACCGGGCGGGCGACGTGCTGCCGGCCGACCGGCTCTGGGTGGGGGGAGCGGACGCGCCGCGGGCCCCCGAGCCGACCGCGCGGCCCTGAGGGCGTCCGCCGTTCGCCGTACGGCAGATACGCTGCCGCTCGCGTGCCCGGACCAGGCATCGCCCGTATCGTCGGCCCAGCTCGCAGGTCCGGTCGGGAACGGATGTCCGAGGAGGCTCAGGATCTCACCACGACGCGTCGCCCGGAGGCTCCTGGCGCCGGCCCGGCGGGGCCCGTGACCCGGGCCGACCGGGTCCGGGCCCGTCCGGCGCGAGCCCCGGAGGCGGCGCCTGCCGACGGGCACGGGGGAGCGGGGGAGGGCGACGAGGGGGGGGCACCGCTCGAGCTCGTGCGGCGGCTGTGCGACGCCCTCGCCGCCGAAGGGATCCGCTACTGCCACTGGAAGAGCACCGCGGCCCTGGACCGTGCCGGGCGGGGCGAGAGCGACCTCGACCTGTTGGTCGCCCGGGCCGACGCCGATCGCTTCGAGGGGATCCTGCGGGACCTGGCCTTCAAGGACGCGCGGACCCCTCCCGACGGGCCGCCCGGCGTGTTCCACGCCTACGGCCTGGACGGCCCCAGCGGCTCCCTGGTCCAGCTCCACGTGCACTACCGGCTCGTCCTGGGCGACGACACGACGAAGAACCACCGTCTCCCGATCGAGGACGCCTACCTCGCGGCGAGCGTCCAGGGGCCGCTGTTCCGGGTCCCCGACCCGGCCTTCGAGTTCGTGGTCTTCGTCCTCCGGATGGTGCTGAAGCACGGGACGTGGGACGCGATCGCGTCCGGGAAGGGGGAGCTGTCCGGGGGGGAGCGGCGCGAGCTCGCCTTCCTCACCGCCCGGACCGACCGGGGGCGGGTGGGGGAGATCGTCCGGACCCACCTCCCTTCCGTGGGGGAGGAGCTGTTCGGACGGTGCCACCGGTCGCTCCATCCCCGGGCCGGCGTCTGGTCCCGGATCCGGACGGCCCAGCGGCTGGAGGGAGCGCTCGCCGCCCACGCTCGTCGCTCGCCCCGCGTGGACCCCTTCGTCCGCCTCTGGCGACGGGGACGGGTGGCGGCCCGCCGCCGGGTGGCCGGTCGCGGCCGGCCCCCCGCCCGCCTGGCCCGGGGGGGCGCCTGGATCGCGGTCGTGGGGGCCGATGGGGCCGGCAAGACG
>DATLZP010000311.1:0-7829 GCA_035573935.1 Actinomycetota bacterium | reverse complement strand
GCGGGGAGGCCTATTGGAACGCCGTCCACCCGGAGGACCGGGAGCGGGTGCGGGCGGAGGACCTCCGCACCGACCGGACCGGGGAGCCGTTCCGGGTCGAGTACCGGATGCTCCACGCCCGGGGCCACGTCGTGTGGGTCCGGGACGAGGCCGTGCTGATCCGGGACGAGGCCGGCCGACCCCGCTACTGGCAGGGGGTGCGCTTCGACATCACCCATCGGAAGGAGGCCGAGGAACAGCTCCGGGCGGCCGAGGAGCGGTACCGGACGCTCGTCGAGCAGCTGCCGGCCGTGCTCTACATCGACCGGCCCCACGAGGTCGACGAGACCGTCTACGTGAGCCCGCAGATCGAGGAGATCCTGGGCATCCCGGCCGAGCGGTACCTGGCGGACCCCGGCTGCTGGGCGGAGCACCTGCACCCCGAGGATCGGGAGCGGGCCCTGGCCGAGTACCGGGAGGGGGTCCGCCGCGGCGGGCGCTTCACCCAGGAGTACCGGATCGTCCGGCCGGACGGCCGCGTCGTGTGGATCCGGGACGACGCCGTCGTCTTCCCGGACCACGCGGGCGGTCCGCCCACCGTGCAGGGGGTGATGTACGACCTCACGGAGCTCAAGCTGGCCGAGCAGGCCCTGCGGGAGAGCGAGCGCCGGGAGCGGGAGGCGGCGGAGCGCCTCCGGGCCCTGGACGAGCTGAAGAACACGTTCCTGGCCGCCGTCTCCCACGAGCTCCGCAGCCCGCTCACGTCGATCCTGGGGCTCGCCCTCACGCTGGAGCAGCAGGAGGGGATGGACCCGGCCGACCGCCGCGATCTGCTGTCCCGCCTCGCGGCGAACGCCCGCAAGCTCGACCGGCTGCTCACCGACCTCCTCGACATCGACCGCCTGCAGCGAGGCATCGTGACGCCCCGGTACCGGCCGACGGACGTGGGGGCGCTGGTCCGGAGGACCGTGGAGAGCGTGGAGGCGCTGGCCGATCGCGGGGTCCAGGTCCGGGCCGACCCGGTGCCGGCCGTGGTGGACCCGGCGAAGGTGGAGCGGATCGTGGAGAACCTGCTGGTGAACGCGGCGCGACACACGGCGCCCGACCGGACGATCTGGATCGAGGTGCGGGCCGAGGCCGGCGGCGTGCGGATCGCGGTGGAGGACGACGGCCCGGGCGTCCCCCCGGAGCTCCGAGCCGAGATCTTCCAGCCGTTCCGCCAGGGCCCCTCGGGCTCCCCCCATCAGCCGGGGACCGGCATCGGGCTGTCCCTGGTGGCCCGCTTCGCCGAGCTCCACGGAGGCCGGGCCTGGGTCGAGGAACGGGAGGGCGGCGGGGCCTCGTTCCGGGTCTGGCTGCCCGTCGGACCGGAGCAGGCCGGGGCGGGACGCGGGGAGGACGACCTCGCCGACCGGACGGTCCGGCACGCCGGGGCCGGCTAGACTCGGGGGCGGATGCCCCGCGACGACCACAACCCCCACCGGCGGCGCCTGTACCTGCCGATCGTCACGCCCGGGCCCGACCGGCACGCGGCCCACTCCGTGGGCTGCGGGCAGCAGGCCCTCCCGGCCGGCCCTCGCCCGCCCTGGCTCAAGGTGAAGGCCCGATCCGGCCCCAACCACGCCGAGCTCAAGCGGATCATGCGGGGGCTCGACCTCCACACGGTCTGCGAGGAGGCGAGCTGCCCCAACATCTACGAGTGCTGGGAGGAGCGGGAGGCCACGTTCCTCATCCTCGGGGACCGATGCACCCGTCGGTGCGGCTTCTGCGACGTGATGACGGCCCGGCCCCGCCCGGTGGACGAGGACGAGCCCCGCCGGATCGCCGAGGCCGTCCGGGCCATGGGGCTCCGGTACGTGGTCCTGACCGGGGTGGCCCGGGACGACCTCCCCGACGGGGGGGCCCGGGTCTGGGCCGCGGCCGTCCGGGCGGTCCGGGAGGCGGTGCCCGGGATCGGGGTGGAGGTGCTCCCGGCCGACTTCCGGGGGGGCGAGGAGGACATCGCCACGGTGCTGGCGGCCGGTCCCGACGTGTTCGCCCACAACCTGGAGACGGTCCGCCGCCTCCACCCTCGGATCCGCCCGGCCTTCGGCTACGAGCGCTCGCTCGAGGTGCTCCGGCTGGCGAAGCGGCTGCGCCCCGGGCAGATCACGAAGTCGAACCTGATCCTGGGGATGGGGGAGCGCCCGGAGGAGGTCACGGAGGCCCTGCGCGACCTGGCGGCGGCCGACGTGGACATCGTCACGATCGGGCAGTACCTGCAGCCGTCGCGCTACCACCTCCCGGTGGACCGGTGGGTGACGCCGGAGGAGTTCGCCCGGCACGCCGAGGACGGCGAGGCGCTGGGGATCGGCCACGTGGAGGCCGGCCCCCTGGTCCGCTCCAGCTACCACGCCGGCCGGCAGCTCCGGCGGGCCCGGGCCGCCGGCGTGGGGCGCCCCGCCTAGGACGCCGCCCCTCCGGGCGCAGGAACAGCACCTCGCCCCCCGATCGGGACGAGGCCCGCCGCCGGACGGGCCGGAGCGGGGCCGCGTTCCCCGGCGCGGCCGGCGCGAACGAGGAGGTGGAGGAGCCGGCCTGTAAGCGGGGTTCTGTCCCGGCCTCCCGGCCGGGGGCGGCCATCTCTCTGGGCCCCGCCTCGCGGCGGGACCCCGGGCCTCTCGGCCTCGTGCGGCCTACCCGGGAGCATCGGGCGGGCCACCCTCGAACGCTCCCTGCTCGGCCTTGCTCCGGGTGGGGCTTGCCGAGCCGCGCCGGTCACCCGGCGCGCTGGTGAGCTCTTACCTCACCGTTCCACCCTCACCCCCATGCGGGGGCGGTCTGTTTCTGTGGCGCTCTCCGCGGGTCACCCCGCCTGGGCGTTACCCAGCACCCTGCCCTGTGGAGCCCCGACTTTCCTCGACGCCTCACGGCGCCGCGGCCGCCCGGCCGGCTCCTCCGCTCCCTATGATAGGGCCCCACGATGCGCCGCCTCGTCGCGCTCGCCGCGGTCGCCGCGCTGGCCGCGGCCTGCTCCCCCCGGGGCGCCGTCCCCCTCACGCCCAACGCGATCGAGCAGATGGCCCCCACCCTGGGGCTCGACGTGACCTCCGCCCGCCGGACGGGGATCGACTTCGTTCGGGCGTACGCGGAGGCGGGGGACGACGCGGCGGCCCGGCTCCGGACGTTCGCCGGCACCAGGAAGCTCGTCCGCTGGGCGGAGTGGGTGGGGGTGCAGGTCGAGCAGTTCCGGGGCGACATCGTGGGACGGGTGGACGTCGACCACGTGTCGTTCCTTGGCTTCGTCCGGCTGGGCGAGGCCGGAGGAGGCCCGTTCGGCGCACAGCTCGACCTGGACGCCTCCGTGGTCCTCACGTTCGACCCGGCGCGGGGAGAGACGGTGCAGCGGGCCCGCCTGTTCCACGGCCCGATGACGCTCTTCCGCCGGGGGCTCGCCGATTGGGGCGTGGTCGACGTGTTCCGGGACGGCGTCTCGATGGACGGCGCGATCCACCTGATCGACGAGCCGGCCTCCTCCGACGGCCTCACGGTGGAGCTCGACTCGGTCTTCGCGTTCGTCCCCGAGTGGAGCGTGAACCTCGTGATCACGAACCGGACCGGCTCCCCGGTCTCCCTGTTCCCCCCGGAGGCGGCGATCGTGGGGCCGGGGGGGAGCCGGGTCGAGGGACAGGGGGGCACGGCGAACCTCCGCCGGGTGCCGGACGGCGTCCGGCGGATGCGGGCCATCGTGACGTTCCCGGCGGTGCCGGACGTGGAAGGAGCCACGCTCCTCCTGCCGTTCCGGCTCCCCCGGGGGCGGGGCCGGATCGACTTCGCGTTCCCGCTGGGCGAGCTCCTCAGCCTGGCGGAGCCCCCGGCGGCGTCCCCGCCGCCCGCCCCGGGCTGAGCTCCTCACCGTCCACGCCCAGGTTCGCCAGGCGGTCGGCGGCCCGGTTCTCCTCCCTGGGGACGTGCTGGAACGCCACCCGGTCGAACCGCGAGGCCAGGTCCAGGGCCTCCCGGTGCAGCCGGGCCAGGCGCGGGTTCCGCACCCGGAACCGTCCCGCCAGCTGCTCCACGAGGAGCCGGCTGTCGGAGCGGACCAGGACCTCCCGGGCGCCCAGCTCGGCGGCCCGGCGGAGCCCCTCGATGCAGGCCATGTACTCGGCGACGTTGTTCGTGGCCACGCCGATCCCCCGGGCGATCCGGTCCAGGACGCGCCCCTCGGGCGTGGAGAGCACTACGCCGATCCCCGCCGGGCCCGGGTTCCCCCGGGCCGCACCGTCGCAGGAGACGATCACGCGGGGATCAGGATCCGTCGGCAGTACTCGCACCTCGCGATGCCCTCGGCGTGGCGGAGGCGGTCCCGCTCCACGGCCGAGAGCTTCTGGTGGCACCCCTGGCAGACCCCGTCCACCAGGGCGGCCGCGCCCACGCCCCGCTTCTGTTCCCTGAGCTCGTCGTACAACGCGAGGAGGTCCGGATCGAAGGCCGGGAGGAGCCCGTCCCGGGCCGCCCGCCGGGCCTCCAGCTCGACGCCGATCCGCTCCAGCTCCCGGACGGCGTCGCCCCCGATGGCCTCCAGGCGGGCCCGGGCCTCGGCCGCCGTCCGCTCCTGCTCGGCGATCCTCGCCTCGAGCTCCTCCCGCCGCACCATCTGCTCGAGGAGCTCGTCGTCGAGGCGGCCCCGACGGGCCCGCAGGTGCTCCACCTCGTGCTGGAGGGCCTCCAGCTCCTTGGGGTTGGCCACGCTCCCCCCGTACATCCGCTGCTCCTCGGCCCGCTGCTTGGCCTCGAGCGACCCCGCCTCGTGCTCCAGCCGCTGGATCTCCCGGCTCACCGAGTCCAGGGCCAGCCGGAGCTCGCCCAGGACCCCCTCCGCCGCCTCGGCCGCCTCCCGCGCCGCGGTCAGCTCCTCCCCGGACTCGAGCTCCCGGCGCCGGGCCTCGAGCCGGTCGATCTCGAGGTCGAGCCCCTGGAGCTCGAGGAGGCGATCCAGCCCACGCATCGAGCGAAGGGTAGCCGACTCACAGCAGCCTGAGCTGTTCGGCGGCCGGGGGCTCCGCCGTTCGCCTCGACCAGCGCCCGCCGGGGCGGGGCGCCGGTCGGGTGCCGCCCAGGGCCCGGACCAATCCCTGCACGCGACGGGCCAGCTCCCGCCGGGCGCCGGGCGGACCGTACGGCGATCGGCGGTACAGGGCCTCGTACCGGGGGACGAGGTCCGGGTGATGGGCCCGGAGCCAGGGCATGAACGCCTCCCGCACCCCGGGCCGGAGGTGCAGCATGATGGGCGAGACGTGCGTGGCGCCGGCGTCGATGGCCGCCTCCACCACGTCCCGGAGCTTCCGCGGGTGGTCGGTGATCCCCGGCAGGATGGGAGCCACGAGGACGCCGCAGGGGATCCCCGCCTCGTTCAGGGCCCGGACGGCCTCGATCCGGGACCGGGGGTGCGGGGTGCCGGGCTCGCTCCGGCGCCAGGCCTCCTCGTCGAGCGTGCCGATCGACAGCGCCGTCGAGACCTCGGTGGCGGCCGCCGCATCCCGGAGGAGATCGAGGTCCCGGAGGATCAGCGTGCCCTTGGTCAGGATCGAGAACGGGTTCCGGCGCTCGGCCAGCGCGGCGATGATCCCCGGCATCAGGCGGTAGCGCCCCTCCGCCCGCTGGTAGGGGTCGGTGGCGGTGCCCATCGCGATGTGCTCGCCCTTCCATCGGGGGGAGGCGAGCTGCGCCCGGAGCACCTGGGGGGCGTTCACCTTGACCAGGATCTTCGTCTCGAAGTCCCTCCCCGCGTCCATGTCCAGGTAGGTGTGGGTGACCCGGGCGAAGCAGTAGGAGCAGGCGTGCGTGCATCCCCGGTACGGGTTGATCGTCCACCGGAAGGGGAGGAACGAGCCCTGGACGGGGTTGATGATCGTCTTGGCCTCGACCTCGATGAACGTGATGCCCCGGAAGGACGGGGTGTCGAAGGTCCGGCGCCGGATCTCGAAGAGCTGCTCGCCCCCCACGGCGTTCGAGGATAGAACGTACGTTCGATAGGCGCAACCTAGGGGGAGATCTCCCCCCGCAGGACGCCGAGATCCTCCCCCGCCCGCCGGTGGAGCTCGCCGTCCTCCACCCGCCACACGACCTCGTACGGCTGTCCCAGGCGCTCCGTGAGGGGCGCGAGGTCCACGGTCCGCCCGTTCACGGTGATGGTCACCGCCTCCGGGTTCCCCAGGCGGACCCCCACCACCTGCACCCGCCGGGGGGTGCGGATGGCCTGGCCGGCCTGGAGCGTCTCGCTGGCCAGGATCCGGCCGTCGGCCACGACGTGGACCCAGCTCGGGGCCTCCGCCCGGAGGACGAAGCGGATCGACCGCACGGCCGGGGGCGCGGGCTCCGGCTCCCCTCGCTCCCGGGCCTCGGCCGCCGCCGGGGACCGGGACGCCGTGGGGAGGGCCCGGGGGGCGGGGGGCCGGCCGGAGAGGAGCGAGGCGACGACCAGGGCCGCCAGGACCAGCCCCGACAGGAGCACGAGCAGCCCGCCCCGCCGCCGCGGTTCCTCCTCCGGCACCGGGATGGCCCGGAGGTGGGGCTCGAGCTCGCCCCCGTGCTCCTGGTCGAACCGCGAGACCAGGGGCCCGTCGTCCACCCCCAGGAACCGGGCGTACTCGCGCAGGAAGAACCGCGCGTACACGGGGGCGGGGAAGGCGTCGATGGGGGCCCCCTCCTCGAGCGCCCGGAGGTAGCGGGGGAGGATGCACGTCGCCTCGGCGGCCTCCTCGAGGGCGAGCCCCCTCCGCTCCCGGGCCTCGCGGAGCTCTTCCCCGATCCCGGACGCGTGGAGAGAGACGCTCGCGTGCTCCTCGCGGCGAGGATCGGTGATGGCCATGGGGATCTTCGGTTGTGGCCCCTAGTCTCCCCCGAGCTCCTCCGGACGGTCAACGCAGGTCCGGGTGGGACGTTCGACCGACAGGGGCGCGGCCCGGCCCGGGGGCGGTAGGCTGCCCCCCCGTGGGGCCGGGGAGGCTGGTCGGGCGGACGGCCGGGGAGCTCGCCGCCCTCGTCCGTCGGGGGGACGCCTCCCCCGTGGACGTCGTGGCGGCCCACCTGGCCCGGATCGAGGAGCTGGAGCCCACGATCCGGGCGTTCCGGCGGGTCCGGGCGGAGGAGGCGCTTCGGGAGGCGGAGGCCCTCGCCTCCCGGGACGGCCTCGCCGACCTGCCGCTCCCCGGGATCCCGGTGGCGGTGAAGGAGAACGTGGCGGTGGCGGGCGAGGAGGTCCGCCACGGTTCCGCGGCCACCCCGGCCGAGCCGGCCCCCGAGGACGACGAGGTCGTGCGGCGGGTCCGGGCCGCCGGCGGGATCGTCGTGGGCATCACCCGGATGCCGGAGCTCGGCCTGTGGGGGACCACCGACGGCCCGTGGGGCATCACCCGCAACCCGTGGGACCCCCGGCGCAGCCCGGGCGGGTCCTCCGGGGGCAACGCCGCCGCCGTGGCGGCCGGGGCGGTGCCGCTGGCCCTGGGCAACGACGGGCTCGGCTCGATCCGGATCCCGGCCGCCTGCTGCGGCGTGGTGGGGATGAAGCCGGGGACGGGCCTCCTGCCGCCGGCCGCCTCCGCCTCCGCCTGGGCGGGGTTCACCGAGCACGGCCCGTTCGCCGTCACCGTGGCCGACGCGGCCCTGCTGCTCTCGGTGCTCGCCGGCCGGGCCGACCTCCGGGACCTCCCGCTGGCCGGCCTCCCGGTGGCCGTCGGCGGCGAGGGCGTCGGCCAGGGAGAGGACCGCCTCCGCGATCTCGGGATCCACCCGGGCCACGGCGAGCGGCGGCCGGACGCTCACCGCGATCCGCAGCGGGGACGCCGGGGGCGGGAGGTCCCGGAGCTCGT
>DATLZP010000310.1:0-2174 GCA_035573935.1 Actinomycetota bacterium | reverse complement strand
GCCCGGCGCCTAGCGATCGACGGCGAGCCGGTGACCCCGCCCGACCTGCACGTGCGCCGGGTGGCCGGCGTGGTGGACGGGGGCGTCGTGGTGCAGGCCTCCCGCCTCGGGGCGCCGACCGAGGCCCACGTGTTCCTGGTCGGGTTGGACGGCGGGCTCCGGCCACTCTCCGCGGAGCCCGGGGTGCACGACGCCCCGGCCGTGGGCGGCGACGTCGTGGTGCTCGTCTCGGTCACCGACGGGCCGCCGGTGGCTGAGGTGCTGCGGGCCGGCGAGCCGGTGGCCCGGATCGCCTCCCGGGCCGAGGACCGGGGTTCCGTCCGACCGTCGTGCTGGGCGCCACGCGCCGGCGACGGATCCCCCGGGCGCTCCTCCTGCCGTCCGGGCACCGCGAGGGGCCGCTCCCGGTCCTCCTCGACCCCTACGGCGGGCCCCACGGCCAGCGGGCCTGGGCCGCGGCCTTCCCCCACCTCGAGTCCCAGTGGTTCGCGGACCGGGGGTTCGCCGTCCTGGTGGCCGACGGGCGGGGGACCCCGGCCGGCGGGCTCTCCTGGGAGAAGGCGGTGCGGGGCGACCTGATCGGCCCGGCCGTGGAGGACCAGGTGGAGGCCCTGGAGGACGCGGCCGCCGCGTTCCCCGTCCTGGACCGCTCGCGCGTCGCCATCCGCGGCTGGTCGTTCGGCGGCTACCTGGCCGCGGCCTGCCTGCTCCGCCGCCCCGACGTGTTCCACGCCGCGGTGGCCGGCGCCCCGTTCGTGGAGCCCCGCCTGTACGACACGCACTACACCGAGCGGTACCTGGGGCTCCCCGACGAGGACCCGGGGGCCTACGAGCGGAGCTCGCTCCTCCCCGACGCGCCGAAGCTCGAGCGCCCGCTCCTCTTGATCCACGGGCTGGCCGACGACAACGTGTTCGCCGCCCACACGCTGCGGCTGTCCCGGGCGCTCCTGGAGGCGGGCCGGCCCCACGCCGTGCTGCCGCTCCCCGGCGTCACCCACATGGCCTCGCAGGAGGTCGTGGCCGAGCACCTCCTCCTGCTCCAGCTGGACTTCCTCCGCCGGGCCCTGGGGATGGCCGAGGAGCGCCCTACCCCGGGACCCGGCGCCTGACCCGGCGGGCCACGAGCCAGCCCACGCCGAGGACCACGGCCACGAGGACGGCGATCGGCAGGACGTAGCCCAGGCCGACCAGGACGGCGAAGACGACGCGGAAGAACCCGGCGACGGCATGGCGGAGGGCGGTGCCCACGCTGGGGGCGGTGGCGGTGTCGCCGGTCAGGCGGACCGGGACCCCCTCCTCCCGGAGGACGAGCCGGATCGTGGCCTGCGCCGTGAGGTCGTCCAGGGTCGCCAGCCGGCTCTGGATCTCCTCGATCTCGACCTGGGTCTCGTCCAGCGCCCGCTGGACCCGCAGCGTCTCGGCCACGGTCCGGGCCTCCCGGAGCAGGTCGACGAGGGTCCGGCGCCGCTCGAGCGCGATCCGGAGCCGCGCCTGGAGGTCGACGACCTCTCCGGTCACCACGCGGCCCCGGAGCACCTGGCGCTCCACCTCCCCCAGGCCGCGGAGCTCGTCCATGGCCCGACCGAAGCGCGCGGCGTCCACCCGGAGGACGAGGACGCCGGCCCGGTCGCCCCGGGTCTCGGAGACCTCCACGAACCCGCCGTACCGCTCGGCGACGTCGGCGGCTCGGGCGAAGCGGTCCCGGAACGAGCCGCGGGGGACGACCACCGTGAGCTCGGCGCTCCGCACGACCCGTTCCAGCACCGGCCCCCCCACATCCCCCAGGCCGCTCCGCCGATCGGACGGGCCCGGGAGGGGCGCGGGCGAGGGGACGGCGGCCGGCGCCCCTCCTCCACCGATCTGCCTGTAGCCGGAGAACGAGGCGTTCCCCGGCACGGGGAGCGAGGCGCCCCGCGGCACCGGGCCCGCCAGCGGGGAGAGGGGCAGCACGAGCATCCCCACGACCGCGGCCGCCCCGAGGAGGGCGGCCAGCCCTCCCCCGGCCAGGAGCAGCCCACGGTGGGGCCGTCCCGGGCGGGCCCGCCTCCTCCCCGGCCCGACCGAGCCCAGCTCCTCCCGCCAGGCCGCCGCCATCAGGTCCTCCTCGAGCTCGCGCAGGAACCGGATCTCCGTGTCCACCTCACGCCTCCATCGGGTCGGCGGGGAGCCGGAGG
>DATLZP010000309.1:0-6410 GCA_035573935.1 Actinomycetota bacterium | reverse complement strand
ATGGGAGAGGACGGGCGGTCCGGCGCGCCGGTCGCGCCGTCGCCTCCCCATCCCCCTGCCCCGGGAAAGGCTGGTCGTGGACGACCGCGCGCACATGGGCAGGGCGCTGGAGCTGGCCCGGCGGGGCCTGGGGCTCGCCTCGCCGAACCCGGCCGTGGGGGCCCTGGTGGTGGCGGACGGCCGGGTGGTGGGGGAGGGCTGGCACGAGGGTCCGGGAACCCCGCACGCGGAGGTCGTGGCGCTCCGGGCGGCCGGCGTCCGGGCCCGGGGTGCGACCCTGTACTCCACGCTCGAACCCTGCGACCACCACGGGCGGACGCCGCCCTGCACCGGGGCGATCGTGGCCGCCGGGGTGGCCCGCGTCGTCGTGGCGATGCGCGATCCCAACCCCATCGTGGACGGCCGCGGCCTCCGCGCCCTCCGGGAGGCGGGGATCAGCGTGGACCTCGGGGTGCGCGAACCCGAGGCCCGCCGACTGACCGAGGCCTACGCGAAGCACGTCGCCACCGGCCTGCCGTTCGTCACGCTGAAGCTCGCGGAGACGCTCGACGGGAAGGTGGCCGCCCGGGACGGCTCCTCCCGATGGATCACCGGGGAGGAGGCCCGGGCCGACGCCCACCGGCTGCGAGCGACGGTCGATGCGATCGCCGTGGGTGCGGGGACCGCCCTGAGCGACGATCCGGCCCTCACGGTCCGGGACCCCGCCTACCGGGGGCCGGCCAAGCTCCGGGTCCTGGTGGACGCCCGGGGCCGGGTCCCGCCCCGGGGCCGGCTGTTCGACGGGTCCGCGCCCACGCTCGTGGCGACGACGGAGGCCGCCCCCCGGGGAGCCCGTGAGGCGTGGCGGGAGGTCGGGGCCGACGTGGCGGTCCTGCCCGGGGAGGCGGGGGGCGTGTCGCTCCCCGCCCTCCTGGAGCACCTCGGCAAGCGGGACGTCCAGCACCTGCTGCTCGAGGGCGGCCCCACCCTGGCCTTCTCGGCCGTGGCGGCGGGCTGCGTCGATCGGGTCGTGCTGTACCTCGCGCCCCGACTGCTCGGAGGGATCGACGCGCCCGGCGCGCTCGGGGGCGCGGGGTTCGCGCCGGTGGGGGAGGCCGTGGAGCTCGCGATCCGCTCGGTCGAGCGGGTGGGAGGGGACCTCAAGGTGGAGGCGGATGTTCACCGGGATCGTTGAGGAGCGGGGGGAGGTGGCCGCGCTCGAGGGCGGACGGCTGGTGGTGCGCTGCCGCACGGCGCGGGAGGGGAGCGGGATCGGGTCCTCGGTCGCCGTGCACGGCGTGTGCCTGACGGTCGTGGCCCGCCCGGAGGGCGGGCTGGCCTTCGACCTCTCCCCCGAGACGCTCGCCCGGACCAGCCTGGGCCGGCTCCGGCCGGGCGACCCGGTGAACCTGGAGCGCCCGGCCACGCTGCTGACGCGCCTCGGCGGGCACCTCGTGCAGGGCCACGTGGACGGCGTGGGGGAGGTCGAGGCGGTGGAGCCCGACGGCGCCGGGGGAGCGGTGGTCCGGGTCCGGATCCCGGCGGGGCTCCCCCGCTACCTGGTGGAGAAGGGGTCGGTGGCCGTGGACGGTGTGAGCCTCACCGTGGCCGGCCTCGACGGCGACGCCTTCACGGTGGCGCTGATCCCGCACACGCTCGCCGCGACGAGCCTGGGCCGGCTCCGGGCGGGCGACCCGGTGAACCTGGAGGTGGACGTGATCGCCAAGCACGTGGAGCGCCTGCTGGCCGCGACCGGCACGGAAGGGGGGCGGGGAGCATGACGGCGCGGGACGAGGGCACGGAGCGGGCCCCGTTCGCCCCGATCGAGGAGGCGATCGGGGAGATCCGGGCGGGCCGGATCCTGATCGTGGTGGACGACGCCGACCGGGAGAACGAGGGCGACTTCGTGATGGCGGCGGAGAAGGTGACGCCGGCGGCGATCAACTTCATGGTCACGCACGGCCGGGGGATCGTCTGCATGCCGGCCACCGGCGAGCGGCTGGACGAGCTGGGGATCCCGTTGATGGTGGAGCAGAACCGTGAGAGCCACGGCACCGCGTTCGCCGTCTCGATCGACGCTCGACAGGGCACGACCACCGGCACGAGCGCGCACGACCGGGCGGCCACGATCCGGGCGGTCGCCGACCCCCGCACCCGGCCCGAGGACATCCGGATGCCGGGGCACGTGTTCCCCCTCCGGGCCCGGCCGGGCGGGGTGTTGGAGCGGGCCGGCCACACCGAGGCCGCGGTGGACCTGGCCCGCCTGGCCGGCCTCCATCCGGTGGGCGTCCTGTGCGAGGTGCTGAACCCCGATGGGACGATGGCCCGTCTCCCCGACCTCGTCCGGGTGGCCGAGGAGCACGGCCTGACGATCATCTCGATCGCCGACCTGATCGCGTACCGGAGGCGTCGGGAGCGGCTCCTGGAGCCGATCGCCGAGGCCATGGTCCCCACGGAGCGGGGCGCGTTCCGGGCCGTGGCCTACGAGAGCCTGGTGGACGGCCGGACCCACCTGGCCCTGGTGGCGGGCGACCTGGGCGACGGGCACGACGTCCTGGTCCGGCTCCACTCGGAATGCCTGACCGGCGACGTGTTCGGCTCGCTCCGGTGCGACTGCGGGGCCCAGCTCCGCCAGGCCCTGGACGCGGTGGCGGCCGAGGGCCGGGGCGTCGTCCTCTACCTCCGGGGCCACGAGGGCCGGGCCATCGGCCTGGCCCAGAAGATCCGGGCCTACCGGCTGCAGGAGCAGGGCCGCGACACGGTGGAGGCCAACGAGGAGCTGGGGTTCCCGCCCGATCCGCGGGACTACGGGATCGGGGCCCAGATCCTCCGGGACCTCGGCGTGCGCTCGATGCGGCTGCTCACGAACAACCCCTCGAAGCTGGTGGCCCTCGAGGGCCACGGGCTCTCGGTGGTGGGACGGGTGCCCCTCGAGACGCGGCCCACGCCGGAGAACATCGGCTACCTCCGGACGAAGCGGGAGAAGCTCGGCCACCTCCTGGCCGGCCTGGACCTGGAGGGGATCGGCACGTCGGAGGCGAGCGGGCGGTGAGGGAGATCGCCGGCCGGACCGACGGGCGGGGCCGGCGGTTCGCCATCGCCGCCTCCCGGTTCAACGCGCTCGTCGTGGAGCGGCTCGTGGAGGGGGCGGCGGACTGCTTCCGCCGGCACGGGGTGGCGGAGGAGGACCTGGACCTGGTGTGGGTGCCGGGGGCGTTCGAACTGCCCCTCGCCGCCCGTCGCCTGGCCGCGTCCGGCGCCTACGACGCGGTGGTCTGCCTGGGTGCGGTGATCCGCGGCGAGACCGCCCACTTCGAGCACGTGGCCGGCCAGGCCGCCGCGGGGATCCGGCGGGCGGCCGAGGACACCGGGGTGCCGGTGATCTTCGGCGTGCTCACGACGGAGTCGCTGGAGCAGGCCATGGACCGGGCGGGGGGGAAGCACGGGAACAAGGGCTGGGACGCCGCGGCCGCGGCCATGGAGACCACGTCCGCCCTGGAGCAGCTCCCGAAGCCCGGGACCGAGGGCGGGGGGGAGCCGTGATCATCGACAAGCCCTGGGGGAAGGTCATCACCTACGCGCTGAACCAGCCGGCGTCGGTCCGGGTGATCACGGTCGAGCCCGGACAGGAGACCAGCGTCCACTACCACCAGCTCCGGGACGAGGTCTGGGTGGTGCTCGACGAGGGCCTGACGATCCAGATCGGGAACCGGGTGATCGAGGCCAGGCCGGGGGACGAGTTCACCGTGCCGGCCGAAACCACCCACCAGATCTCGAACCGCGGGGAGCGCCGGGGCCGGGTGCTGGAGATCGCCTACGGCTACACGACCGAGGACGACACGGTGCGGCTCCAGGACGACTACGGCCGTCCGCTGGAGCCGGACTGGTGAGCGCCCGCCCGCCGCGACCGACCCGGCGACGCGCGGATCCGGCCCCCGGCCGGCCGTTGCTGGACAACCGGTCAAGTGCTACGCTCGCGCGGCTTCGGGCAAGGAGGTTTCCGGGTTGGCGACGCAGGGAACGGTGAAGTGGTTCAGCAACGAGAAGGGCTACGGCTTCATCTCCCGCCCCGACGGCGACGACGTGTTCGTCCACTACACCGCGATCCAGGGAGAGGGGTACCGGAGCCTGACCGAGGGCCAGGAGGTCGAGTTCGACATCGTCGACGGGCCCAAGGGCAAGCAGGCGGCGAACGTCCGCCCCATCTCGTAGCCGCACCGGCCCCGCCTCCCATCGACACCCCGTGCGACCCGGCCCTATACTCAGGCCGTTGGTGCATCCGGGTGGAACGTCGCGAGCGCCGGCCGTCCGTCGGTGCTCGCCGTGTGTAAGGGGGTGATGCGGGGTATCGACTGACCCGCGGATCAACGACCGGATCCGGGCGCCCCAGGTCCGCCTGGTGGGCCCGGACGGCCAGCAGATCGGGATCGTCCCCATCCAGGAGGCCCTCCGCCGGGCGCAGGAGCTGGACCTCGACCTCGTGGAGGTCGCGCCCCAGGCGCAGCCCCCCGTCTGCCGGATCATGGACTACGGGAAGTACAAGTACGAGCGGGACATCCGGCAGAAGGAGGCGCGGAAGAAGCAGGCCCGGGTGGAGGTGAAGGAGATCAAGTTCCGCCCGAAGATCGACCAGCACGATTACGAGACGAAGAAGGGCCACGTCGAGCGGTTCCTGCGGGCGGGGGCGCGGGTCAAGGTGACGATCATGTTCCGGGGACGGGAGATGGCGCACACGGAGCTCGGCCGGCGGATCCTCGACCGGCTGGTGGAGGACCTCCAGGGGCTGGCCGTGGTGGAGGCCCAGCCGAAGCAGGACGGCCGGAACATGGTCATGGTGATCGCCCCCACGAAGAAGCAGCCGGCCCACGCCGCGGGGGCGTGAGGCGGCGGAGCGGAGCAGGGATGCCGAAGATCAAGACCCACCGGTCCAGCGCGAAGCGGTTCCGCGTCACGCGGACCGGCAAGGTGCTGCATCGGAAGGCCACGGGGAACCACATGCTGATGAAGAAGCGCTCCAGCCGGAAGCGCCGGATCAGCGGCATGGCCGAGGTGACGGCGGAGCGGAGGCTGATCCGCCGCCTCCTGGGGGTGTGAGGCGATGGCCAGGGTGAAGCGCGCGGTCCACGCCCGCAAGAAGCGGCGGGAGATCCTGGAGGCGGCGAAGGGCTACCGGGGGAGCCGCCACCGGCGGCTCCGCGTGGCGAAGGAACAGGTGATGCACTCCCTGGCCTACGCCTACCGGGACCGCCGGGACCGCAAGGGGCAGTTCCGCCGGCTGTGGATCGCCCGGATCGGGGCCGCCAGCCGGCTCCACGGGATGCCGTACGGGCGGTTCATCGCTGGGCTCAAGGTGGCCGGCGTGGACCTCGATCGGAAGGTCCTGGCCGACCTGGCGGTCCGGGACCCCCGGGCCTTCGCCCAGCTGGTCGAGGTGGCCAGGGGCGCGGCGGACGCGCCCTAGGCCCCGCCGGTCCGCGGAGGGCCGGGTGATCACCTCGCCGCGGAACCCCCGCGTGGCCTCGGCGGTCCGGCTCAAGAAGCGGGCCTTCCGGGAGCGCGACCGCCGCTTCCTCGTGGAGGGGGCCCAGGCGGTGGGGGAGGCGCTCGGCGCCCGCGTCGCCCTGGAGGTCCTGTTCCACACCGTGCCCGGGCATCCGCTGGTGGAGGAGGCGGGGCGGGCGGGCGTGCCGGCGCTCCACGTCTCCGACGAGGTGATGCACCGGCTCACGTCCACCGTGACGCCCCAGGGCCTGGTGGCGGTGGCGCCCTTCGTGGACGTGGCCCTCCCCGACGTCGACGTGGAGCGGGGGTGTCTGGCGATCCTCCACGCCGTGCGGGACCCGGGGAACGCGGGGACCGTGCTCCGGTCGGCGGATGCCGCGGGGGCGGACGGCGTGGTGTTCGCCGGCCCCTCGGTCGACGTCTACAACCCCAAGACCGTGCGGGCCTCCGCGGGATCGGTCTTCCACCTGCCGGTGGTGCGGGGCGCCCCGGCCGAGGAGGCCGTGGCCCGGGCCCGCGGGCTGGGGGCCGAGGTGCTGGCGATGGACGGGCGAGGCGAGCACGACCTGTTCGAGCTGGACCTCACGCGCCCCACGGCGTTCCTGTTCGGCAACGAGGCCTGGGGGCTGCCGCCCGAGGTGGCCGCGCTGGCCGACGCCACGGTCCGGGTGCCGATCGCCGGGAGGGCCGAGTCGCTGAACCTGGCCGCGGCGGCCACGGTGTGCCTGTTCGAGTGGAGCCGGCAGCGCCGGCGGGGGAGGCGGGCGGCGCTGGAGACGCTCGTGGCGGCCGCGGCCCACGACCTGCGGTCCCCGCTCACCGCGATGAAGGGGTTCGGGTTCGCCCTCCAGCGGCGGTGGGACCGGATGACCGACGAGCAGCGACAGCTGATGCTGGAGGGGATCGTCCACGACACCGACCGCATGGAC
>DATLZP010000308.1:0-10026 GCA_035573935.1 Actinomycetota bacterium | reverse complement strand
CATGGCCGGAGCAGGAGCGCCGATGGCCGTCCAGCCCCGCGAACCCCGGACCGCGATCGCCGGGCCGCCCTTCGACCCCCGGGAGGCCGGCCGCCTCGTCGCGCGGGTCACGCCGGTGGACGCCGTCGGGCTCGAGGAGCGAGCCGCCTCGCTCGCCAAGCGCTCGATCAAGCGCGAGGCCAAGCGCTTCGCGCTGGACCTGGCCATCCGGTGCACGGACCTCACCACGCTGGAGGGCGCCGACACCCCGGGGAAGGCCGTGGCGGTCTGCGCCAAGGCGGTCCGGCCCGACCCCACCGATCCCTCGATCCCCCCCGTGGCCGCGGTCTGCCTCTACCCCCAGCTCGTTCCGGTGGCGGTGGGCCAGCTCCAGGGGACCGGGGTCCGGGTGGCCAGCGTGGCCGGGGGGTTCCCGAGCGGCCTGGGCCCCCTCGACGCCCGCCTGGCCGAGGTGCGGTGGGCGGTGGAGCAGGGGGCGGAGGAGGTGGACGTCGTCCTCAACCGGTCGCTGTTCCTGGCGGGCCGGTACCGGCAGGCGTTCGAGGAGATCGCCGCGGCGAAGGAGGCGGCGGGGGAGGCCCACCTCAAGGTGATCCTGGAGGTCGGGGAGCTCGGCTCCTACGACCAGGTCCGGCGGGCGGCGGTCCTGGCCATGGCGGCCGGGGCGGACTTCATCAAGACCTCCACCGGCAAGATCGGGACGGGGGCCACGCTGCCCTCGGCCCTCTGCATGATGGAGGCGGCCCGGGACTTCGAGGCCGAGACCGGGATCCGGGTGGGGGTGAAGGTGGCCGGCGGGATCCGCCGGAGCAAGCAGGCCGTGCAGTACCTCGTCCTGCTCCACGAGACGCTGGGCCCGGACTGGATGACGCCGGAGCGCTTCCGGATCGGGGCCTCCACGCTCCTGAACGACGTGCTGATGCAGATCGGCAAGGAACGCACCGGCCGGTACGCCGGCCCCGACTATTACACGGTGGACTAGTGGGGCTCCGGCGGCGGGAGGCGGAGGCGCCGGCCCGGGCGGCGTGGGCGTACGCCCCGGCCCCCGAGGCCCGGGACATCGTCCGGATCCGGGACCGCTACGGGCTGTTCATCGGGGGACGGTTCGTCGAGCCCCGGAGCGGGCGGTGGTTCCCGACGATCGCCCCCGCCACCGAGGAGGTCCTGGCCGAGGTGGCGGAGGCGGGGCCGGAGGACGTGGACCTCGCGGTCCGGGCGGCCCGGGAGGCCTCCGAGGGCGGCTGGCGGGACCTCCCCGGGAGCGAGCGGGCGAAGTACCTCTACCGGATCGCCCGGGCCCTCCAGGAGCGCTCCCGGGAGTTCGCCGTGCTCGAGTCGCTCGACGGCGGCAAGCCGATCAAGGAGTCGCGGGACGTGGACCTGCCGCTCGCCGCGGCCCACTTCTTCTACTACGCGGGCTGGGCCGACAAGCTCGAGTACGCGTTCCCCCACCGGGCGCCCCGGCCGCTCGGCGTGGCCGGGCAGGTCATCCCCTGGAACTTCCCGCTGCTGATGGCGGCGTGGAAGCTGGCGCCGGCCCTGGCCACCGGCAACACCTGCGTGCTGAAGCCGGCGGAGACCACCCCGCTCACCGCGCTGCTGCTGGCGGAGGTGCTCCAGGAGGCGGAGCTCCCGCCGGGCGTGGTGAACATCGTGACCGGGGCCGGCGAGACCGGGGCCCTCGTGGTCTCGCACCCCGGGGTGGACAAGGTGGCGTTCACCGGCTCCACCGAGGTGGGGAAGGGGATCCAGCGGGCCGTGGCCGGGACCGGGAAGCGGCTCACGCTGGAGCTCGGGGGGAAGGCGGCCAACATCGTCTTCGAGGACGCGCCCCTGGACCAGGCGATCGAGGGGATCGTCAACGGGATCTTCTTCAACCAGGGCCACGTGTGCTGCGCCGGCTCCCGCCTGCTCGTGCAGGAGCCGATCTTCGAGCCCCTGATCGAGAAGCTGAAGCGGCGGCTCCAGACGCTCCGGGTGGGGGACCCGCTGGACAAGAACACCGACGTCGGCGCGATCAACTCCCGGCGGCAGCTGGAGAAGATCGAGGAGCTCGTGGAGTCCGGGATCCGGGAGGGGGCCGAGATCTACCAGCCCGACTGCCCGCTCCCCGAGCGGGGGTTCTGGTTCCGGCCCACGCTCTTCACCGGGGTCTCCCAGTCCCACCGGATCGCCCGGGAGGAGATCTTCGGGCCGGTCCTGTCGATCCTCACGTTCCGCACCCCGGCGGAGGCGGTGGAGAAGGCCAACAACACGTTCTACGGCCTGTCCGCCGGGGTGTGGACCGAGAAGGGGTCCCGGATCCTGTGGATGACGCAGCGCCTCCGGGCCGGGGTGGTGTGGGCGAACACGTTCAACCGGTTCGACCCCTCCTCGCCGTTCGGCGGCTACAAGGAGTCGGGGTTCGGCCGGGAGGGCGGCCTCCACGGCCTCGAGCCGTACCTGTCGTTCGCGCCTGCGGATGGAGGCGGCGGCTCCGCTCCGCTTGCCAGGCCATCCCCAACCCCGCTCCGCGGAGCCGCCGCCTCCGCCGACGAGGACCAGTCGTGACGGGCCGCCTCCCCGTCCGCAAGACGTACAAGCTCTTCATCGGGGGGGAGTTCCCCCGCTCGGAGTCCGGGCGGTCGTACGAGGCCCTGGACCGGGAGGGCCGGGTGCTGGCCCGCCCCGCCCGGGCCTCCCGGAAGGACCTCCGCGACGCGGTGGTGGCGGCCCGATCGGCGTTCCCCGGCTGGTGGGAGTGGACCGCCTCCAACCGGGGCCAGGTCCTGTACCGGGTGGCGGAGCTGATGGAGGGGCGGCGGGCCCAGTTCGAGGACGAGGTCGCCGCGTCGGGCTGGCCGGACCCCCCGCGCGAGGTGACCGCGGCGATCGACCGCTGGGTGTGGTACGCGGGCTGGTGCGACAAGGTCCACCACGTGCTGGGGACCGTGAACCCGGTGGCGGGGCCGTACTTCGACTTCACGATCCCCGAGCCCACCGGCGTGGTGGGGATCGTCGCGCCGGAGGAGCCGGCCCTCCTCGGGCTGGTCTCCCGGCTCGCCCCGGCCATCGTCTCGGGGAACGCGGCGGTGGTGGTCGCGAGCGAGCGGTGGCCGCTCCCGGCGGTCACGCTCTCCGAGGTCCTCGCCACCTCCGACGTGCCGGGGGGCGTGGTGAACGTCCTCACCGGGCTCAAGCGGGAGCTCGTGCCGTGGCTCGCCGGCCACATGGACGTGAACGCGATCGACGTGACCGGGGTCCCGGAGGAGCTCCGGGAGGAGGCGGAGCGCCTGGCCGCGGAGAACGTGAAGCGGGTGGTCCGGTGGGAGGCGGCCGACCCGTTCGCCCCGACGGCCCAGAGCCCCTACGAGATCGCCGCGTTCATGGAGATGAAGACGGTCTGGCACCCCATGGGGGCGTGAGGAACGGCCATGGGGCCTCCTGGGGACGGGGTCCGGAGCGGTCGTTCCCCGCACTGATGTCTCGACATCATGAGAAGTGATGCTATGATGCACCCATGAGGACCACGGTGACCCTCGACCCCGACGTCGAGCAGCTGATCCGGCGGGCGATGCGGGAGCGGGGGCTCAGCTTCAAGCGGGCCGTGAACGAGGCCATCCGGGCGGGGCTCGGCGGCCGGCCCCCGGCCCGGTTCGAGACCCCCACGTTCGCCATGGGGTTCGAGCCCTCGTTGCCCTGGAACAAGGCGCTCCGCCTCGCGGCCGAGCTCGAGGACGAGGAGCTGGCCCGCAAGCTGGCCAGCCGGAAGTGACGCCGGACGGTGCGCCTGTTCGACGCGAACGTCCTCCTCTACGCGGTGAACCGGGACGCCCCGCTCCACGCCCGGGCCCGCCGCTCCCTGGACGAGGCGCTCGGCGGCCCCGAGGCCGTCGGCTTCGCCTGGGTCGTCCTGCTCGCCTTCCTCAGGTTGAGCACCCGCCCGGACCTCTTCCCTCGCCCCCTCACCCCGGAGGAGGCCTTCCGGACGGTCGAGGCGTGGCTGGGGGCGCCGGCCGCCGTGGTGGTCGATCCGACCGTCCGGCACCTCGCCGTGCTGCGGGGGCTCGTGGCACCGCTGGGGACGGCCGCGAACCTCGTGAACGATTCCCACCTGGCCGCCCTCGCGGTGGAACACGATGCCACGCTCGTCTCGTTCGACCGCGACTTCGGCCGGTTCCCCGGGCTCCGGTGGGAGGAGCCGCCCGACTGAGGCGGACCCCGGGGCCGGCTGGCGGCCGGGAGGCCGGGCGAGCCCCATGGCCTGCCCGGTCCCGGGTAGCCGGTCCGGGCCAGGGAAGTTCATCCCCCGGATGGCCGATGGACCGGTGCCCCCCGGCCTCGCTCGCGCCGACACCTCCGGTGAAGGAGGCGGGATGCGCGTACACGAGGGACGCCGGCAGGCTCCGAGGCGCCGGGAGGAGGAGCGCCCGGACGCGGCGACGTCGGATGCCGCTCGGGCCGAGGAGCTCCGCGAGGAGCTCGACGGGATCCTGGACGAGATCGACGACCTCCTCGAGGAGAACGCCGAGGAGTTCGTGAAGGGCTACGTCCAGAAGGGCGGGGAGTAGGAGCGAGCGGGGGGGCCGGACCGCTGTACCGAGCGGGGGCCCCGATGGCATCATCCGACCCATGTCGCGGGCCACGACGCCGCCCGAGGCGGGGTTCGACGCGCTGGACCGGGGGGACTGGGCCGCCGCCCGGGACGCCTTCCTCGCCGCCCTGGACGAGCACGGGGATCCGGAGGCCCGGGACGGCCTGGGTCGGGCGCTCTGGTGGCTCGGCGACGTGGACGGGGCCATCCACCACCGCACGCAGGCCTACGCGGCGTTCCGCCGCCGGGGGGACGCCGCGCGGGCGGCCCGGATCGCCCTGTGGCTGGCCCGGGAGTACCTGGAGGCCATCGGGAACCGCCCGGCGAGCGACGGCTGGGTGGCGAGGGCCGAGGGCCTGGTGGCGGGGCTGGGGGAGGACGCCGTCGCTGGGTGGCTCGCCCTGGCCCGGGCGGAGCGGTCGGACGACGTCCGGGCGATGGGGCGGGGGGCGGCTGCCGCGCTCGATCTCGCCCGGCGGCTCGGGGACGCGGACCTGGAGACCGCCGCGCTGTCCCGCCTGGGCTACGCCGAGGTCGCGGCGGGGGACGTCGTGGCGGGCATCGCCAAGCTCGACGAGGCGATGGCGGCCGCGACGGGCGGCGAGGTGGCGAGCCCGGAGACGATCGGCGAGGTCACCTGCGTCGCCGTGGCCGCCTTCGAGCTGGCGGCGGACTGGCAGCGGATCGAACGGTGGGGCGGCGTGATCGAGGGCTGGATCCGGAGCCACGGCCACCTCCCCGTGCTCTCCTTCTGCTACGCGTGCTGCGCCGAGATGTTCCTCGCCTCCGGCCGCTGGGACGAGGCGGAGGGGATGCTGGCCGAGGGTCTGGGCGCGCTGCGGGCCACCGGCCACCGTTCCCGGTGCGTCCACCCGGCGGCCAAGCTCGCCGAGCTCCGGCTGGCCCAGGGCCGGATCGAGGAGGCGGAGCAGCTCCTGGTCGGCTTCGAGGACCTCCCGGAGGCGGCCCACGCCCTCGCCGCGCTGCACCTGGCCCGCGGGGAGCACGCGATGGCCGCGGCGGTGCTCCACCGACGCCTGAACCGGGTGGGCCGCGACGGCGTCCTGGGAGCACCGTTCCTCGCCCTGCTCGTGGGCGTGCAGCTGGCGCAGGGGGACGTGGACGGGGCCGGGGAGACCGCGGAGGCGCTGGCCGACGTCGCCCGGCGATCCGGCCTCCCGCGGATCGGGGCCCAGGCCGACCTGGCCCTGGGGCGGGTGGCCATGGCCCGGGGCGATGCGGCGGCCGTCGAGCTGCTGGAGCGGGCGGTGGCCGGCTTCGCCGCGCAGGACATGCCCCTCGACACGGCCCGGGCCCGGCTGGAGCTGGCCCGGGCGCTTCAGACCGAGCGGCCCGAGGTGGCGGCGGGGGAGGCCAGGGTGGCCCTGGCTGAGCTGGAGCGGCTGGGCGCGCCCCGGGAGGCCGACGAGGCCGCCGCGCTCCTCCGCCGGCTCGGGGTCCGGGGCCGGACCGGCCCGAAGGACCGGGGGCTCCTCACCCGCCGCGAGCTCGAGGTCCTCCGGCTGCTGGCGGAGGGCCTCACGAACGCCGAGATCGCCGCCCGCCTCTACATCAGCACGAAGACCGCCGGCCACCACGTCAGCAACGTGCTCGCCAAGCTCGGGGCCCGTACCCGCGGCGAGGCCGCCGCCTGGGCGCTGCGGAACCTCGACGACCTCCCCTCCCGGGATCGCTCCCGGAGATAGGGAACCTTCCCCATCCTCTCCCACCTCGAGGGGGGCACGATCGTGCGGTCCCCGGGAGAGGAGGTGCGGGATGGAGGCACGGACGAGGGGTGGGCGGGCGAACGCGCTCCCGGCGGAGCTCACGGCCGGCGCCAGCGTCTCCTGCCGGGCGCCGGCGGAGGCGGTGTACGAGCTCCTGGCCGATCCGCGGACCCACCTGATCTGGGGTGGGGAGCGGCAGAAGCGGAGCAGCCGGCTGCTCTCGGTCGAGGCCCCGGAGGGGCAGGCCGGGGTGGGCACGGAGTTCCGGACGGAGGGGACCGACCCGATGGGCCGGTTCGCCGACGTCTCGGTTGTGACCGAGGCCGACCGGCCCCGGCGCTTCGAGTTCGTCACCGAGGCCCAGCTCACGACGAAGAGGGGCCGCGCGGTGGACTGGACGATCGTGCACCGCTACGAGCTCGTGCCGGAGCCGTCGGGCGCGTGCCGGATCGACTACACGGTGCGGATCACCCGGATCAGCGAGCTGCCGGGGATGCTCGCCATGCTCCGGGTGCCCGTGCTCTCGACGGTCGCCCGGAAGGCCTCGGAGGGAGCCGCCCGCCGCGGCGTGCGGAACCTCGCCCGGCTGGCCGAGGAGCGGGCCGGGCGGTGACCCCGGGCGCGGCCCGGAGCCGCGGCCCCGGAAGGAAGGGAGGAGGAGGAGATGCGGAGGAAGCGGATCCGTCCGCTCGCTGTCGGGGCGGGCTCGGCCCTGCTCGCCATCGTCGCCGTCCTCGCCGGGCTGGCGCCGGCCTCGGCCCAGGTCGAGGTCGAGGTGTTCGACCCCGAGGGGCCGTTCGAGCGGGTGATCGACCTGGGGCGCCCCGGGTTCGGCATCGGGGACCAGGTCCTGGAGATCCACACGCTCCTGGACCCGGCCGACGGGGACCCGGTGGGGCGTTCGTTCACCCGAGTCACCGTGCTGCGGGTCTTCCACGGCGGGGAAGACGCGCTCATCGCGGTGGACTCGACGTACCGCCTGGACGAGGGCGACATCGTCTTCTCCGGCGTCTTCCGGCTGTCGTCGCTCGCGGGCGGCATCCGCGGCGCCATCCACGGGGGGACCGGCGCCTACCGGGACGCGACCGGAGAGGCCGTGGCCACGGCCGCCGAGGTGGCCGGCCGGGAAGGCGTCGTCGTCGCGTTCGACCTGACCCTCCCATGAGTGAGGTCGGACGGCGAGGGAGAAAGGAGGGAGCCATGCCGAAGGTGTCGCGGGACGGGGCCCCCGAGCGTGTCGAGGCCCCCGGCTTCGAGGGCCGCTACGGCCAGGCCGGCCCGTACACGATCGGGTTCGAGACCTACACCGAGCACGCGGACCTGGCGCCGCTGTTCGTGGGGCTGCAGGACGACCGGTGCCAGTGCGAGCACTGGGGCTATGTGCTCGAGGGGAAGGTGATCTTCCACAGCGCCCAGGGCGACGAGGAGTTCGTGGCCGGGGACGCCTACCAGGTGGGCCCGGGCCACACCCCGGAGATCTTCCCCGGGACCAGGGTGGTCGAGTTCAGCCCCACGGCCGAGCTCACGCGGACCCTCGAGGTCGTGATGCGGAACATGGAGGCCATGGGCGGCTGAGGGCCGCGGGGGCGGCCGGGAGACCCTGGACGCTGCGGCCTGGCGAGATCGTGCTGTATGCTGTAAAGCACCATGCGCCGGACCCAGCTCTACCTCGACGAGGACCAGTACCGCTGGCTGAAGCAGCAAGCGGGTGCGAAGGGCAGCATCGCCGCGGTCGTGAGGGAGCTGATCGATCGGGCCAGGACCCGCCGCAGAGACCTGCGCCGGGACCCCCTCGTCCGGTACCTGCTGGACACGCCGACCGAGGGGAGGCGGCGGTCGTCCGTGGCGACGCTCGACGAAGACCTCTACGGCGGGTGAGGCGGGTCTTCGTCGACACGAGCGCGTTCGTGGCGCTCCGGAACCGTCGGGAGGAAGAGCACGAGGCCGCCCGTCGGGCCTTCGCCGACCTCCTCACCGAGGGCGCGAGGCTCTTCACCTCGAACCTCGTCTTCGCGGAGACGTACACGGCGCTCCTCGTCCGCATCGGACGGGGGGAGGCGATCCGGTGGGGTCGGGCCTTCAGGTCCGGGGAGGCCATCGAGCTGGTACGGGTCGACGAGGATGTCGAGGAGGAGGCCTGGTCCATCCTGGAGACCCACGAGGACAAGGAGTGGAGCTACGTGGACGCGACCTCCTTCGCGCTCATGCGGCGCGAGGGCGCCAGGGAGGCGTTCGCCTTCGACCGTCACTTCGCGCAGCGGGGCCTCGTCCTGATCCCACGCTGACGCGGGCCGGCGCGCCCCGCGGACGTCCCGGCCGGACCCGCGAGCCATGTGCGGTTCGGCCGTGAGGGGGTTGGAGGGATCGCCCCTCCCTGTCGACGCCGGACCGAGGTCCCCGTCTCCACGGATCCTCAACACGCTCCGCGGCCGCCCGGGCCCCGGCGGGCGCTACGATTCCGCCGTGCCGCTCTACCGGGAACAGGGGATCGTCCTCCGGACCCACCGGCTGGGGGAGGCCGACAAGATCGTCACCGCCATGACCCAGGGCGGGGGGAAGGTCCGGGCCGTGGCCAAGGGCATCCGGAAGACGACCAGCCGCTTCGGGGCCCGCCTGGAGCCCTTCACCCACGTGGACCTCATGCTCTACCGGGGCCGGGGGTCCCTGGACACCGTGACCCAGGCCCAGATCATCTCGGCCTTCCCGCCGCTCCGGGCCGACCTCGCCCTGTTCGCCGCCGGGGAGGCGATGCTCGAGGCCGTGGACAAGGTGGCCGAGGAGCACGAGCGGAACGTCCGGCTGTTCCTCCTCCTCCTCTCCGGCCTGCGGGCCCTGGAGGCCCGCCCGGCCGACCCGGCGGCGGTGGCCGAGTCGTTCCTCCTCAAGCTCCTCTCGCTCTCCGGGTTCCACCCCAGCCTCACCGCCTGCGCGGTCTGCGGGACCCCCCGGCCCGAGCTGTTCTCCTCCGGGCAGGGCGGGGCGGTGTGCCGGGGATGCGCGGAGCACGGCGCGGGGCCGGCCTCCGCCGGCTCGCTGGCCCTCCTGGACGGCCTGGCCCGGGTGGACCTGGCGGGGGCGGGCGCCCTGGCCTTCGACGAGCGGGACCGGCGGGAGGCCCGGGCCCTCCTGTACGGTTACGCGGAGTACCACCTGGAGCGGCGGATGCGCTCGCTCCCCCTGCTCGCCAGGAGCCTGGCCCCGTGAGCTCCTACCTCCACGACCTCGATCTCCGGAAGCTCCCCCGGCACGTGGGGATCGTGATGGACGGGAACGGCCGGTGGGCGAAGCAGCGGGGGCTGCCGCGGACCGAGGGGCACGCCGCCGGGGAGCGGGCGATGTGGGACACGGTCCAGGGGGCGGTGGAGGTGGGCCTGGGCTGGCTCACGATGTTCGCGTTCTCCACGGAGAACTGGAACCGGCCCCGGTCGGAGGTCCGCTACCTGATGGGGTTCAACCGGGGGCTCCTCCGGCGCCGGCGGGACGAGCTGCACGCGATGAACGTCCGGATCCGCTTCATCGGCCGGCGCGACTGG
The DNA here is from genome assembly GCA_035573935.1 of Actinomycetota bacterium. Classification (GTDB taxonomy): domain Bacteria; phylum Actinomycetota; class UBA4738; order UBA4738; family HRBIN12; genus DATLZM01. The sequence goes on along the minus strand of DATLZP010000308.1, from coordinate 193 downwards.
CGGGTGCCCCGCTCGGTCCTGCGGGAGATGGAGGCCTCCGAGCAGCTCACCCGGCGGAACACCGGCCTCACGCTCACGATCGCGTTCAACTACGGGGGCCGGGTGGAGATCGTGGACGCCGTGAAGCGGCTGCTCGCCGACCACGACGCGGGGCGCCTGCGGGGGGAGAAGCTCACGCCGGAGAGCATCGCCG